>NZ_RZQT01000308.1:0-424 GCF_003998485.1 Mesorhizobium sp. M7A.F.Ca.CA.001.04.2.1 | reverse complement strand
GTAATCGCCCGGCCGAGCGAATCCAGATCGCCGGGGATGGAGGGTATCAACACTGCCGTAGCCCGATGGTCGAAGATCAACGGCAGCGTGTTCTCATCGAGGCTGAGAAGATAGTCCGCGCCGGCGTGCGCACCGATCGACAGTTCGTCTGCGCTGGCCGAATCGACGCTGACCACAAACCCCTGTGCCTTGAGTGCCCGCACTGCCTCAGCCAGCAACGGAAACGGCGTCTCCGGCAGGCAGCCCAGATCGATGACATCCGCGCCGGCCGCAGCCAGCATCGAGGCCCTCGCCATCAGGGCCTCGACCGACAGCATCGGCGCATCGACGATCTCGGCGAAGATGCGCATATCGTGACGCGTCAGATCCGGCGGTTTGCCCGCCCGGCCAAGGAAGGCCGGAAGGTCGGCGATCTCGTCGGGGC
>NZ_RZQT01000307.1:0-428 GCF_003998485.1 Mesorhizobium sp. M7A.F.Ca.CA.001.04.2.1 | reverse complement strand
TTCCCGTCCTGATTACGTGCCTGCTCGTTCCCACCATCAATTTCTTCGTCCTTGACCGGTGGGTTTTTGCCGATCGCCGTCCCGGTCGGCAGGGCAACCGCTCCCGCCAGCGGCGATAATACTTAAACGGCGTCCAGTCGAAACGACACCAATTTGATGGAGCGTTTGTAAATGCTGCTGGCGGCCTTGCTGGGCGGGATCCCGTCGAGATAGTCAAACGTCATCTCGAACGTGCTGGCGTTCGAAAAAGCTGCGTGCGGAATGAAGAACGAGACGGTCATGGGTTGCTTGCCCGACAGCGTAACCTTATGCACGGATACGCCATGGACTGAGATAATCACCCTCTGGGTCATCTGTGGCGGACGAACGACAGCGGCCATTTGTAGCGTTGCCTTTAGGCCGTCGCGAAGCGGCGGTATCTGCAGGCG
>NZ_RZQT01000306.1:0-430 GCF_003998485.1 Mesorhizobium sp. M7A.F.Ca.CA.001.04.2.1 | reverse complement strand
GGCGTGATCCAGTACAGTCACCATGTGCATGGCGGCGGGGCCGACTTCTACGCCGCGGTTGATCGCATGGGCCTGGAGGGCATGGTGTCGAAGCGGCCTGACAGCGTTTATCGGTCAGGCGACACCGAAGCGTGGCTGAAAACCAAATGCTACGAGGAAGTCGACTTTGAAGTGGCAGGCGTGCAGCTAAAACCGGGATCGGCACCACTCGCTTTGATGGCAACCCGCGATGCGGAACGCCGCTATGTCGGATCGGCTCACATCGCGCTGACCAAAGCCATGCGAGAACGCCTGTGGGCCAAGGTGCAGGAGGGGAAAGGCACGCCACCGAAGGGAGCCGACAAGCCAGACGCCGAATGGATCAAACCTGGCCTTGTCGGACGAGTGAAGACCCTTAAGCGCGAGGACAAGCTACGCCATGCGACTTTGC
>NZ_RZQT01000305.1:0-436 GCF_003998485.1 Mesorhizobium sp. M7A.F.Ca.CA.001.04.2.1 | reverse complement strand
TCCCTGTTCCGTGCTCTCACCGAAATTAGGTAAGCTGTAACCCTCGGTTGAGTCGTAAACCGGTTCCGTGACCACCTGCGCCCAGAACCCGCTACGATGAACGGACTGCCGGCGAATGAGACTAGCGGAGATGCTCAAGCCCATCGACTCGCGCGAAATGGACGTGCCTGCGCCGATCGACCGAAGCACATTTCTGTCGACCCTGCCGGCCACGTCGGCCGACCGCACTGCAGCATTGACGATTGTCGGTGTGTCCTCGCTCCTGTTCGCCGCAGCCGTGCCCTTCGCCGGTACCCCGCTCCTGCCGGTCCCAGCCTTCGTCGCCAGCTATCAATCCGCGCTGGCCGTGAGCGACATCGTCACGGCAGTGCTGCTGCTGTCGCAATTTGCGATCCTGCGCACCCGCGCGCTGCTGTGGCTCGCCAGCGGCTATCTC
>NZ_RZQT01000304.1:0-447 GCF_003998485.1 Mesorhizobium sp. M7A.F.Ca.CA.001.04.2.1 | reverse complement strand
ATGGCGCTGAAGGCGGTGCCCGATGCCAATGCCTCGTGGACCGAAAGCGCCATGGTCAAGCACAGGCACGCCGATGTCGGCGTTGCCGTGTCGATCCCCGGCGGGCTGATCACACCGATCATCCGCAAAGCCGACGAAAAGACGCTGTCCACCATCTCCAACGAGATGAAGGATCTGGCCAGTCGGGCCCGCAGCCGCAAGCTGAAGCCGGAAGAGTATCAGGGTGGCACCACGGCGGTGTCCAATCTCGGCATGTTCGGCATCAAGGATTTTGCCGCGGTCATCAACCCGCCGCACGCGACCATCCTGGCGGTCGGCGCCGGCGAGGAGCGGGCAGTGGTCAAGAACGGCGAGATCAGAATAGCCACCGTGATGTCGGTGACGCTGTCGACCGACCACCGCGCCGTGGACGGTGCGCTGGGTGCCGAACTGCTGGTCGCCTTCAAG
>NZ_RZQT01000303.1:0-455 GCF_003998485.1 Mesorhizobium sp. M7A.F.Ca.CA.001.04.2.1 | reverse complement strand
CGTCCCATCTTCGGCAACGCTTGCGGTGTCATCGGCGGCGACAGGCACATCGTTCACCGGCGTTATGGTCAGCGCGACGGTCGCGATGTTGCTCTCGGCGGTGCCGTCGAACGCCCTGTAGGTGAAGCTGTCGGTGCCGAAGAAGTTGGCCTTCGGCGCATAAGTGAAGCTGCCGTCCGGATTGAGCGTCAGCGTGCCGTTGGTCGGCTCGGTGACCAGGACCGGCGCCAGCGCGTCGCCGTCGACATCGCTGTCGTTGGTGAGCACCGGCACGACGACGCTGCCATCCTCGGCCACGGTCGCCGTATCATCGATCGCCACTGGCGCATGGTTTTCGTTCGCGGCGTCAATAGTGAGCGCGACGGTCGCGATGTTGCTTTCGGCGGTGCCGTCGGACGCCTTATAGGTGAAGCCGTCGGTGCCGACGAAATTGGCTTTCGGTGCATAGGTGTAGC
>NZ_RZQT01000302.1:0-461 GCF_003998485.1 Mesorhizobium sp. M7A.F.Ca.CA.001.04.2.1 | reverse complement strand
GGATATTCCGCTGCAGTCCGGCGTCGACTCCTCGAAGCTCGATTGGCTGGTGTCGCTCGACTACACCGGCATGTCCCTGGCCAAGCCCTTCGAAGGACAGGTCGTGACGGATGCCGACGGTTCGATCACGGTCGACCCCGAGAAGGCGGTGATCTCCGCCAAGGCGTTGCTGAACGGCATTCCGGCCGAACTCGATCTGATCGAGCCGCTCAGGGATGAGGGGCCGGCGCGCAGCCGCAAGGTGGCCCTGGTGCTCGACGACAAGATCCGCGCCGCCGCCATGCCCGGCCTGAAGCCGCTGCTTGCCGGAACGGTGAAGGTGGCGATCGACAAGAACGGCAGCGGCGACCAGAACGTCTCGGCCGATCTGACCAACGCCAGGCTGGACATTCCCTGGGCGGGCTGGAGCAAGGGGGCGGGGGTGCCCGCCAACGTCACCTTCGTCATGACCAAGTCCGGCG
>NZ_RZQT01000301.1:0-476 GCF_003998485.1 Mesorhizobium sp. M7A.F.Ca.CA.001.04.2.1 | reverse complement strand
ATTTAGCAAATGCGTGCGCATACGTATTCCCAATTTCAAACAAATGGAGAGAGATTTATGGAGGAAAATCAAGTCGCGCCAAATTTCAGGCTGGACGGAAAACGAGCGCTCATTACGGGAGCTGGGCGGGGGCTGGGACTGGCCGCCGCCCATGCGCTCGCCCACTTTGGTGCCGAGGTTATTCTGGCCGCCCGCACATTGAGCGAGGTGGAGGCTGCCGCGGCCAATATCACTCGCGCGGGCGGACGAGCCGAAGCCATCGCTCTCGATATCCGGGACGTTTCGGCAGTGAGTGAAGCTGTTTCACACAGGCCGGCATTTCATGTGTTGGTCAACAATGCCGGGATGAACCGCACCAACCCATTCCTTGATGTAACGCAGGCCGATTTCGATGATATCATGGGCCTCAATCTGCGTGCTTCCTTCTTTGTTGCGCAGATCGTCGCGCGACGCATGGTCGAGCAAGGCGTGAGTGG
>NZ_RZQT01000300.1:0-547 GCF_003998485.1 Mesorhizobium sp. M7A.F.Ca.CA.001.04.2.1 | reverse complement strand
GTTGCTCCGGTATCACCGGTCGAGCCGGTTGCTCCAGTAGAGCCTGTTGCTCCAGTCGATCCGGTCGAACCTGTTGCCCCAGTAGAGCCGGTCGAACCTGTCGATCCGGTCGAGCCAGTTGCTCCGGTATTACCGGTTGAACCTGTGGCGCCGGTTGCTCCGGTCGCTCCAGTCGAACCTGTTGCTCCAGTCGAACCTGTCGAGCCAGTTGCTCCGGTATCGCCGGTCGAGCCGGTTGCTCCAGTAGAGCCTGTTGCTCCAGTCGAACCTGTCGAGCCAGTTGCTCCGGTATCACCGGTTGCACCTGTGGCGCCGGTTGCTCCGGTCGCTCCAGTAGAGCCGGTTGCTCCAGTCGATCCGGTCGAGCCAGTTGCTCCGGTATTACCGGTTGCACCTGTGGCGCCGGTCGAACCGGTCGCTCCGGTCGAACCTGTTGCTCCAGTCGAACCAGTCGAGCCAGTTGCTCCGGTATCACCGGTCGAGCCGGTTGCTCCAGTAGAGCCTGTTGCTCCAGTCGATCCGGTCGAACCTGTTGCCCCAGTAGAGC
>NZ_RZQT01000002.1:0-161377 GCF_003998485.1 Mesorhizobium sp. M7A.F.Ca.CA.001.04.2.1 | reverse complement strand
A
Source organism: Mesorhizobium sp. M7A.F.Ca.CA.001.04.2.1 (assembly GCF_003998485.1). Classification (NCBI taxonomy): domain Bacteria; kingdom Pseudomonadati; phylum Pseudomonadota; class Alphaproteobacteria; order Hyphomicrobiales; family Phyllobacteriaceae; genus Mesorhizobium; species Mesorhizobium sp. M7A.F.Ca.CA.001.04.2.1. The sequence continues at coordinate 161,376 of NZ_RZQT01000002.1, read as the reverse complement.
CCGCACCAACCCATTCCTTGATGTAACGCAGGCCGATTTCGATGATATCATGGGCCTCAATCTGCGTGCTTCCTTCTTTGTTGCGCAGATCGTCGCGCGACGCATGGTCGAGCAAGGCGTGAGTGGTAGCATCATAAACATGTCGTCGCAGATGGGCCATGTCGGTGCCGCGACGCGCAGCGTCTACTGCGCCTCTAAATGGGCGATGGAGGGGATGACCAAGGCTACGGCAATAGATCTGGCTCCATACAAGATCCGTGTCAACACCGTCTGCCCGACGTTTGTCGAAACGCCGCTCGCTCAGAATTTTCTCAAGAATGAGGCCTTCAGGGCGGAGGTGCTGTCCAAGATAAAGCTTGGCCGCATCGGTCATGTCGACGACATAACCGGGGCGGTTGTCTTCCTGGCGTCCGATGCATCCTCTCTCATGACGGGATCGTCCATGATCATCGACGGCGGTTGGACTGCGGACTAAGAACCTGCTGGAGGGTCGCATGATCTGGATGCCGGACAGGCGAACCCCGGAATGAGAGCGCGATTTCAGGAACGGCGCTCGTAAGCCTTCGTGCCCGAGGTTTGGCGGGCGGTGTTCTGATCGGATCGGCGGCGAGCCGGGCGCGCCATCAGCGTCGCGAAAAGCCGTCGAGCATCACTGCGAAGATGATGATGGCGCCTTTCAGGATCGCCTGTTGGGCGGGTCCGACGCCAGTGATGCTCAACCCATTGTCGACGACGCCGATGATCAGCGTACCGAGCAGCACGCCGACGATGCTGCCCTTGCCGCCCGACAGGCTGACGCCGCCGATGGCAACCGCGGCGATCGTCGATAGTTCGAGGCCGGTCGTCTGCGCCATCGTGGCGCTCATGTAGCGCGACATGCTGATTACGGCGCCGATCGCATAGAAGCTGCCGGCAATGGCGAACACGATGATGCGCACGCGCACCACGCGCACGCCGCTGATGAAAGCCGATCGGGAATTGCCGCCAACGGCGTAGATTTCGGCCCCGAAAGCGGTCCGGTGCAGGACGAAATAGCTGAGCGCCACGATCGCGAAGAACAGGATGACCGGGTTGGGCACGTAGAGCAGGCTGCCCTGGCCGATGAAGGCAATGCTCGAGGGGATGCTGTCGACGAAGCCACTGCCGGTCACCTGATAGGCGAGCCCGACGCCGATTTGCCAGACGCCAAGCGTCACAATCAGGGATGGCAACCGCAGCCGTGCCACGAGGAAACCGTTGGCGGTGCCGAACGCGACGCCAACGAAGAGCATCACCGGGATGGCGAGAAGGGGAGAGATCGCGACGCCGAGAAGGCTGAATTGCGGGTTGGTGGTGACGAGGCTGCCGCCGACCATCAGCGTCACCGCCACGATGCCGCTCACCGAGAGATCGAGGCCTACCGTGAGCACCACGAACGCCTGCCCGCAGGCGGCAATGCCTCGGATGGACGACTGGATCAGCACGTTCGCGAGGTTTTCGGTGCCGATTGTGGCGCCGCGCGTGACGATTGCGAACCCCGCGATCAAGGCGGCGAGGATGAGCAGGCGCACGAAGTCGTCGCTGGTCAGTACGCCGAAGCCAAAGCCTCGGCGGCCCGGCCCGGTATTCGCTTCCCGAAGTTGGTCGACGATCACTCTGGTTGCCTCCGCAATTGCATGTCAGGCCGTGATGCGGGTTGGCCGCTCGCGGCGGCGGAAGAATTCGATCGACACCGCCAGGATGATGACCGCACCCTTGACCGTGTTCTGGACGTCGGTGCTGGCGCCCATGGCGCCGAGGCCGCTGTCGATGACGGCGAGGATCAGTGTCCCTAACAACACGCCGAGCACGGTGCCGCGGCCGCCATAGATGCTGACGCCGCCGATCGCGACAGCGGCGATGCTGTCGAGCTGCAGCCCGCTCAGCGTCCTGATCGAGACCGACATCATCCGCGATTCGATCGACAGGGCGGCGAGTGCGACCATCAGTCCCGAGATCACGAAGACGAGGAACTGCACGCGCCGGACCTTGATGCCGGAGAGATACGCGCTGGCGGAATTGCCGCCGACGGCATAGACGGCCCGGCCGAAGGACGTGTGGCTGAGCACGAAATGCGCCAGCGCGAAGAGCAGGAGCATCTCAATGACCGGCACGGGCACGCCCCGGATCGAGCCCTGTCCCAGCATGCTAAGGCTCGAAGGCAGATCGGTGATCGTGTAGCCGCCGCCGACGAGTTGGGCGAGACCCAGGCCGATCTGCCACATGCCGAGCGTCGCGATCAGCGCGGGCACGCGCAGCCGCGCGACCAGCAGGCCGTTGACGGCGCCCATCACGATGCCGACGAGCAGGATAATCGCGATACCGACGGGAACTGGCCAAGGATCGCCGCCGACCATGTTGAGGTCGAAGCGGCTGGTCAGCGTGGAAGCGCCAAGTACGCTTGCGAAGACGCCGATGCCGTAGAGCGACACGTCGATGCCTCCCGTCAGGATGACAAAGGTCTGGCCGATAGCGGCTATGCCGATGATGGAGCTCTGCAGCAGGATGTTGGACAGCCCGCGCGCACTGTAGGTAACGCCTCCGGTTAAGAGGCCGAACACGACGATCAGCGCCACGAGCATCAGCGCGCGCAGCACGTTGTCGTTGCGCAGGAAGCTCTTCATCCGTGCGCCTCCGGCACGCCAGCGATATCGGCGCCCTTGTCGCCGCGCACGAGCACCATTTCGAGCAAGTCGCGCTCGCTGACCCGATCGGGCGCGACTTCGCGTGTGATCCGGCCCTGCGCCATGATCAGGATGCGGTCCGACGCCACCATGATCTCGCGCATGTCGGATGACAGCAGCAAAACGCCGACGCCCCGCTCCCGCGCCTGACTGCGGATGACGTCGTAGATCTCCTGGCGGGCGCCGACGTCGATACCCCGGGTCGGCTCGTCGAGAATGAGGAGCTTCGAACCGGCGGCGATCCACTTGCCGATGACCACCTTCTGCTGGTTGCCGCCGCTGAGCAGTCGCACGAGCTTGCCCGGTTCGCGCGGCCGCAGCCCCACATCGTCCATCACTCGGGCCACCAGGCCGCGCACCCGGCGGCCGACGAGCACGCCCGCAGTCGTCACTCGGCTCAGTGCCGGCAGCACGATGTTGAAGCCGACCGAGTGCTCCTGGACGATGCCTTCGGCCTGGCGATCCTCGCTGACGAAGCCGATGCCGAGCCGGCGCGCCTTGCTCGGCGTCATCGTGGCGACGTTCACCGCCACGCCATCGAAGTGAAGGCCGCCCTTGACACGGGTTCCGTCCGGCAGCGCACCGACGATGGCGCGCGCGAGTTCGCTCTTGCCCGCGCCGATCACGCCGGCGATGCCGACGATGGTGCCCTTCGCGATGGTCAGGTCGATTCCTTCGAACAGGCCGTCGGCGGAAAATCCGGAGAGTTCGAGGAGCCTGCCGGCGCCCGGTCCGGCCGCCTGCCGCAACGTTGATGTGCTGTCAACCGGCTTGCCGGTCATGCGCTCGACCAGCGTCGCCATGTCGATTTCGGCGATGCCGCAGCTCTTGACGACGGCGCCGTCGCGCAGGATCGTCACCCGGTCGGCGAGCGCGAAGACTTCTTCGAGTTTGTGCGAGATGTAGACGATGGCGACGCCGCGCTGCTTGAGCACCCTGACGAGGCCATAGAGATTGTCGATCTCGACGCGCGACAAGGCGGAGGACGGCTCATCCATGATGAAGACGGCCGGATCGTAGGAGAGGGCGCGCGCGATCTCCACTTCCTGCTGGTCGGCCACCTTCAGGTCGCCAACCGTGGCATCGGGCGACACTCTGCTGCCCAGCCGCTGCAGGATCTGCGCGGCCTCTTGGCGCGCCTTGGGCCAGTCGACCTTGCCCCAGCGGGCGGGCAGGCGGCCGAGAAGGATATTCTCGGTGACGCTCAGATACTGGACCAGGCCGAACTCCTGATAGACCATCGAGACGCCGTTGCGCTGCGCCTCGGATGGATTGGAAAACTGGGCCTGCTTGCCGCGCACCGTGTATTCGCCGCTGTCGGGCCGCAGCACGCCCATGAGGATCTTCATCAATGAGCTTTTGCCGGCGCCGTTCTCGCCGAGAAGGGCGTGGACCTCGCCGGCGCGCAATTCGAGCGCCACGTCCCTCAGAATCTTGATGCTCCCGAAGGACTTGGTGATGCCCACCATGCTCAGGACGATGTCACCCACGCGTGTCTCACCTGTTCCCTGGATACCGCCCGGCGTCTGTCGCGCGGTGGAATTGCAGCCACCCGCGCGACGAACGGATGCGCCTCAATAGCCGAGGAGGCTCTTGCGGTCGGCGAGCGTCGGGACGGGGAGGCCGATCTCCTTGGTGTCGAGGACTGGCCAGTAGTTCCACTTCCCGAGCGGCATGTCGGTGAAGGCGACGGTTCCGCCCCACATATGCGCTGCATCCGTGTCGATCGTCGCACCCGTCAGGAGCGGCATCGGCAGCAATACCCGGCGCGGCAGCTTGACCGTTCCGGAATTGGCATCGCCGTCGCCCAACGGCTGCTTGAGCACGGTGTGCCAGAGGAACTGCTTCACGACGACATCGATCTGGTGCCACGGGTTGTTCGACACCGTGAAGTCGAAGGTGCCGTCGCGCAAAGGTGCCAGCATCGCCTTGTCGATATCCTGGAGGATGACGACGACGTGGTTCGGATCGCCGGCGGGCGCCAGACGGTCGACGGAGCGCAGGCCCTCTGTGATGGCGCCGGCATCGCCGAACTGGGGATAGATGGCCTTGATGTCGGGATAGCGGGCAAAGGCATCCTGGATAGCCTTGATCACCGACTCCGGCTGGCCGGACGTGTCGACAGATTCGACGATCTCGACGGCGGGATCTCCCGCCAGCCCCAGACCGACGCCGTGGTGACGGGCCTGGCAGATCGGCAGGGCGCGTGCGCCCCAGATCTCCAGCACGCGATAAGGCTTCTCGGCGGTAGCGCCCGCCGTTTTGGCGAGTTCGGAGAATTTCACGCCGATCTGGCCGTTGCCTTCCATCGTGTCGGCATCATAGCCGGCAAAGCCGGTGAGCTTGTCGGTGTTGGCCGGAAGCACCCAGTTGTAGACGTCGATCCCGGATGCGATGGCCTTGTCGATGGTGGTGGCCATGGAGGTCGGGTCGATGGGATGCAGCACGATCGCGTCGTAGGCGTGCGTGGCGATGGCGTCTTCCATCAGGCGCGTCTGCGTCGGCACGTCGAATTCGGCCGAGCTCGTGGTGAAGGTCGCGCCGGCTTCCTCGAGCTGGGTCTGCAGGAGATGCTGCGCGATGACCTGGTAGTCGTCGCCCATCCACACCGGCAAATAGAGCACCTTGTAGGGCGACCCGTCCTGCTTGACGGCGATCCCCTTGTAAGGCTGCCACTGGACACGGCTCGGATCTATGAGACCCTTGATCTTGCCCCAGTCGGCCTCGGGTATGAAGTCCGGTCGCGCGGCTTCCTGGGCCGTCGCGGCAAATGCCAGGGACAGCGAGAATAAAGCTGCCGCTATATATTTCTTCATTGAATTCCTCCTCCAAACTCTTCCTGCCATTCGCGAATGCGGTACCTGGGGTACCGGCATTGCCTCCCTGCTGCGAAAGAAGACCTCCAATTCGTTTGCTGAAGCTATTCGGTGATAGGGGTGATGAATTATAGAAGCATGCAGCCGAACAAATATTGCCTGGGAGCACTGTCCTAAGGCAAATCCCCAACCGAAGTCCTAGCCGCCCCGGCAAGAGGGCTCAAATCGTTGTTCACCATGTCGGCATCGCGAACGGCGAGGAAACGGTGATATTCGGGTGGAGGGATGGCCGCGCTTTGTCGTCACCACGCCCTGCCTTCGCAATCGGGACAGTGTTCTTCGACAAGCTCAGGATGAGGTAGGAAGCGGGCGAGCCTAGGACGACCGAGAAGGAGAATGCCGGCGCCAATGGCGCGACCGCCACCGTCAGGTGTCGAGCTTGGTGGCCATGTCCTCGATGTCGTCGGCGATGACATCCCAATCCGCCTCGGCGGCAAGGTCGATCGCCTGGTTGGGGCCGAATTCGGTGGGACGCAGGAAGAAGCCGGTCATCAAACCGTACTTGCGCGCGTTGGCGAGGTCGCCATTGTGCGCCGACGCCAGCATGACCTCGCCCGGTTCGAGATTGAGCAGCCGGGCGCTGCCCAGGTAGGTGTCGGGATGCGGCTTGAAGCGTGAGAACATGTCGGAGCCGAAGACCACGTCCCACGGCAGGTTCGCGCCCTTGGCCATGTCGACCAGCAGGCGCACGTTGCCGTTCGAAAGCGAGCCGACGATGTATTTGGTCTTCAGCCGCGTCAGGCCCGCCACGGCATCCGGCCAGGCCTTGACGCGATGCCAGCCGAGGTTGATGTCGCGCAGGTCGTCCTCTCTGAAGCCGGTGACGCCAACATCGCGCATGGCCTCGTCGAGCAGTTCGCGATGCAGGTCGTCGAGGAGGCCGTAGTCCCGCGTGCCCGTGGTTACTTCATCGAGCATCCGGTGATAGCCGTGGCGCCATGCGTCGGCGACGGCGGCCCAGTCGCCGTTGACGCCGCGCTTGCCACCGAGTTCCTTCATTTCGGCGACCAGGCTGCCGCGCCAGTCCACCACGGATCCGAATGTGTCGAAGACGATGGCTACGGGTTTCTTGCTGGACATGGCGGTCTTCTCTTAGAATTTGGAAAAAGGGGAGCACCGGCGGGTTTCGCGGTGCGTGCTATGAGGCGCATCGTATCGAGGGTCTTCCTCCCATCGAAACTAACGGAGAGCCCGGCCAAGGAAAGTATCCGTTGGGCACCCCCCACCTCGCGGAACGTGGCGGCAGCCTGCGTCGCGCGGCGGAAGGCGATCGCCGCGCGACGACTGCGTTCAGGCGAAGGCGATCTGTACCTTGATCGCCCGGCTCTTGTCGCCTGCCAGCAGGAAGGCGTCATTGGCATCAGTGACCGGCATGGTCGCGCTGAGCAGCGGCGCCACGTCGATCCGGCCCGAACCAATGAGCTTGGCGGCGAGAAAACGCGCCTGCGAAGCGGAAGCTGCCGCGCAGCACCAGTTCCTTGCCGACGATGGTCGAGATCGGCAGTTCGGGGACGGCGCCCTGGCCGACGAGCACGATGGTGCTGCGCGGCTGTGTCGCGCGCAGTGCCCGGGCGATGGTCAGCGACTGGCCGGCGACCTCGAAGACGACGTCGAATAGCCCTTGTTGGACTCATAGCCGGCCAGCGCATCCGGCCCGACCGCCCGACGTTGACCGTATGGTCGGCGCCGAGCGAAGGGGCGAGGGCGAGCGGCTTGTCGAGGATGTCGGTGACCACCACTTCGCGCGCGCCAGTCGCGCCGAAAGCAGGAGGAGGAGGCCGATCGCGGCGTCGACGCCGGCAGCCATGGCGACGGCCTTGGCGGCGTCGCAGACGATGTAGTCGGCAAACCCGCCCTGCACGAGCGGCGTGCGCATCGCGCTGCCGAGGAAGCACATGTCGGAACAGTGGATCGGCTGGCCGCTGCGGCAGAAGCCGCAAGGGCCGCAGGGCGACGACGGACTGACGGCGACCATCGCGCCCAACTGCACTCCCACGACACCGGCGCCGAGCGCCGCGACATGCCCGGAAATCTCGTGATCGAGGATCATCGGCTCGCGCACTCGGACCGGCCCGAAGCCGCCATGGTTGTAACAATGCAGGTCGGAGCCGCAGATGCCGCCATTGGCGATCCGCACCAGCACCTGTTAGGGGCCAGGTTCGGGCCTGGCCCTTTCCTCGACGCGCAGGTCTTCTCTCGGCATGCAGAACCACGGCGCGCATGATGTTCAAATCCTGGTATCCGGCAGCATCTGCCGTCGCCGCTTCAGTACAGGGCGCACGCCATGTTCAATGGCTGATCTGGCTGAGGAACGCCTTGCTGCGGGCTTCCCTCGGATTGTCGAAGAAGGTGCCCGGCTCGCCCATCTCGACGATCTCGCCCTGGTCCATGAAGATGACGCGGTCGGCGACCTGGCGGGCGAAGCCCATCTCGTGGGTGACGCAGAGCATGGTCATGCCTTCGTTGGCCAGTTCGATCATGGTGTCGAGGACTTCCTTGACCATCTCCGGGTCGAGCGAGGAGGTCGGCTCGTCGAACAGCATGATCCTGGGATTCATGCAGAGCGCGCGCGCGATCGCCACGCGCTGCTGCTGGCCGCCCGAAAGCTGGGCGGGATATTTGTGGGCCTGTTCGGGAATGCGCACGCGGGCGAGGTATTTGCGCGCGGTCTCCTCCGCCTTCGCCTTGGCGATGCCGGAAACCTTCATGGGCGCTAGCGTGCAGTTTTCGAGCACCGTCATGTGCGGGAACAGGTTGAACTGCTGGAACACCATGCCGACGTTGCGGCGCACCGCCTCGACGTTCTTCGGCCCCGCGGTGAGTTCGATGCCGTCGACGACGATCCTGCCGCTGCGGACCTGCTCGAGCTGGTTGATGCAGCGGATGAGCGTCGACTTGCCCGAGCCGGACGGGCCGCAAAGGACGATTCGCTCGCCTGTGCGGACCGTCAGGTTGACGGCCTTCAGCGCATGGAAAGCGCCGTAGTATTTCTCGACGTTTTCCATGCTCACCGCGAGCGAGACGGTTGCGTTCGCCTGTTCTGAACTCACGTGGACATCTCCCTGCGGCCGGCCGTGCCTGAACCTACTTCTCGGCGTTTTCGATGAAGTCCGGCAACGGCGCCTTCATCCATTGCTCGTGCAGCTTGCCCAGGCTTCCGTCCTTCTTCTTCCCGTTCAGGAAGTCGTTGACGGCGGCAAGCAGCTCGGGCGAGTCCTTGCGCACGACGATACCCTGCGCCTGCTGGCGCAGCAGGAACTTCTTGGTGAAGCGGTCCGGCGCCGTCTTTTCGATCTGGCCGATCGCGACGTCGGCAACGCCGAGCAGCGGCACCTGGCCGGAGATCAGTGCCTGCGCGGAGGAGGCGTCGTCGTCGTAGCGCTGGACGTTGGTGTCGGCCGCGGCGATTGCCGTCACGGCGGTGTCCTGCGTGGTGCCGCGGGTGACGCCGATCGTCTGGCCCGCGAGGCCCGCCTTGTCGGTGATGGCGATATCCTTGTCGCCATAGACGAACTGCTCGAGACCGGCATAGGGCACCGAGAAGTTGACAACCTTGAGGCGTTCCTCGGTGATGCCGAGCGTGGCAAACAGCACGTCGGCCTGGCCCGACAGCAGGTACTGGATGCGGTTGGCCGAGGTCACCGGCAGGATGGTCAGCTTGACGCCGATGCTGTCGGCGAACTCCTTGGCGAGATCGGGATCGTAGCCGACGGCCTGGCCGTTGGAATCGAGCAGGCCGAAGGGTGGGTAATCGACCAGCGAGCCGACGGTGATCGTGCCTTTGTCCTTGATTTCCTTCAAGGTCAGGGCTGAAGCCGGCATCACGGTGACGGCCGCCGCGACCGCGACGCTCGCGACGAACGTCAGAGCATTTTTCCAGAGTGTCATCAGGTGTATCCTCCCTTTCAAAAAATGGATCCCCGACATCGAGGGTCCGGACAATTCGAGACGTCAGCGTGTCGCCAGAGCGGCGTAATGCCCTTCCATGCGCCGGGCGTAGACCGAAAGCGGCCAGCACAGGCAGAAGTAGATGATGGTCACCAGCCCGTAGACCTTGAGCGGCGAGTAGGTCGCGTTGTTCATGATCTGCGCGGCGCGCATCAGCTCGACGAAGCCGATGATCGAGGCGAGCGACGTGCCCTTGATCAGCTGGACGAGGAAGCCGACGGTCGGCGCCAAGGCGATGCGCGCGGCCTGCGGCAGGATCACCGATTTCATCCGATCGAAATAGGACAGGCCAAGCGCCCAGCTCGCCTCGCTCTGGCCTTCCGGCACCGCCTGGATGCAGCCGCGCCAGATCTCGCCGAGAAAGGCGGCGGCGTGCACGGTAAGCGCCAGTGCGGCCGCCACCCAGGGGCTGACGCCGAAGCCGATGATCTGCAGGCCGAAATAGGTGAGGAAGAGCTGCATCAAGAGCGGCGTGCCCTGGAACAGGCGAATGAAGCCGAGCGCCGGCAGGCAGAGCAGCCGGTATTTCGACACCCGCGCCAGCGCCACCACGAGTCCGCCGACGGCGCCGCCGGCAAAGGCGGCGGCCGAAAGCGCGATGGTCCACTGGACAGCCAGAATGATGAACCAGAATTCCTGTATGCCGAAGGGGCGGATCATGACCTCGCTCCTACCGGCTTAAGGGATAGTTAAAGGCGAGGCGCTGGATCAGGCGGAACAGGCCGGAGAAGCCGAGCGACATGACGAGGTACATGCCGGTGATGACAAGATAGACCTCGAAGGCGGTGAAGGTTCGCTGCTGGATGTCGTTGCCGGCGGCGGCCAGGTCCGTCGCCGAGATCACCGAGACGACGCTGGTCGACAGCATCAGGTAGACGAACTGGCTGGTCAGCGCCGGGTAGATGGTACGCACCGCCTGCTTCAGGATGATGTAGCGGAAGATCTGCAGGCGGTTGAGCCCGAGCGCGACGCCGGCCTCGACCTGGCCCTTGGCGATGGATTCGATGCCGGCCCGGATGATTTCGGTGGCGAAGGCGCCGACATTGACCACCAGCGCCACGATGGCGGCGGTGTTCGGCGTCATGCGGATGCCGAATTCCGGCAGCGCGAAATAAATGAAGTAGATCTGCGCCAGGAAGGGTGTGTTACGGACGAGCTCGATATAGGCGTCGATCAGCCAGCGCAGCGGGGGCGGCCCGCCGGTCTTGGCAAAGGCCAGCACGACGCCGACGATCAGGCCGAGAATCATGGCAACGAACGAGAGCTGGATGGTGATCCACGCGCCCGTTAGAAGATGGTCCATGTTCGCGAACACGGGCGCGAATAGGAGCTGATACTGCATGACCTCCCTAACTTCCGGCTGCTCCAGAAATGCCTGCCCGCCACGCTCCGATCCGCCGACCGCGCGCGCCTCCCTATCGGGGAAGCTTAAGCCGGCGGCGCGATGCAGAGATATTATCGGTTCGGTTCCCCCCACCTCGCCAAATGTGTTGGCTGGCGCCGCCCGCGCGGCGGTTCAATCCAGCCGGTAGACGCGCCTCGCGGTGCCGGCAAACAGCCCGCGTTTCACGCCGTCGGATGCGCCGGAAACGATGCGCTTGAAGGCGTTCCAAAGGGCGGCATAGCCGATGCCCATCCGGTCGACCGGGAAGTTGCTCTCGAACATGGCGCGGTCGGCTCCGAAGAGTTCGATGCAGGTCTCGATGTAGGGACCCCACATGGAGGCGAGTTCGGCCGAGGTCGGCGGCGCGGGCCGGGTGTTGTAGTCGTAGGCGGCAAGCCGCATCATCATGCCGCCGAGCTTGATCGAGACGTTCGGGCAGGTGGCGAGTTCGGCCATCGACGCCTTCCAGGCGGCGAAGACCTCGTCCTTGCGGCCGGCATAGGGGCCGTAGCCGAGCGGGCAGCCGCAATGGCCCATGACGATGCTGGCCTCCGGAAAGGCGCGCGCGAGGTCGGTGACGTCGGCGAGCTGGGGATGGTAGAGCCAGGCGTCGAAGGATAGGCCCATGGCGACGAGCCGGGCAAATCCGGCGCGGAAATGCGGCTGCCCGTAAAGCCCGGGCGCGATGCCCGGAAAGCTGTTGCCGATGATCGGGTCGGCGTCCCACCCGCCTGAGTGGCGGATGCCTCGGAAACGACCGCCGCCGGCCCGTACATGCGCCTCCAGGACCGGCGCGACGCCGTCGCCGAGCATCAGGTCGGCGAAGCCGACGATGCCGGCCGCAACACGGATCGGCCCGTAGATGCCATTGTCGCACATGGCGGCGATGCCGGCGGCGACCTCGGTCTCACCGACGGGCTGCATCTCCTTCGGGCCGAAGGCGCGATCCCATTCGTAAGCGTTCATGTGAACGGTGGCGACGACCGTGTGGCCACTGTTGGCATCGGCGAGGAACTCGTCGAGCATGTAGCGGTGGCCGCTGGTGGTGCGAAGGTCCCAGAGATGATGATGGGTGTCGATGATCTCCAATTCGGGGTCGAGAATGACCTCCGGCTCTGCCGTCGCCAGCCAGGCTTCGTCCGGCGGGAAAATACGGCCGTATCGGGTGGGCAGTCTGGACGAACGCATCGGTATTCCCTGTCTCATTTTTTGTCCGTGGACCGTGAAGCCGGCGGCCTCACGGAGCGGGCACAAGCCGGCAACGCAATGCCGATCCCGTGCCGGTGACGGCGAGTTCGCACGGCGCCGCGACGTCGAACGGTTGCGTCAGCGTGCCGGTGAAGACCACGCCGCTACACCTCCGGACCTGTCCCCGTTCGCGCAGATGCGCGATCAGGTGGCCGAGCACCGCGAGCGTATCGGGCAGATCGTCGCCGCGCAGGCCGCGGGCGCGCAAATGGCCGTCGACCGTGACGCCGGCATGTGCGGCGATGTCGCCGATCGCGTCAAGATCGACGGTTTGGCCCAGGACCACCGCATGCGACACGCAATTGTCGGCGATCGTGGCCGGTACGCCGATGCGCTGGCGGTCGGGAAGGCGCGAGGAGACGATTTCGAAGCCGATATGCGCGGATTCGATCAGGTCTGGGGTGACGACGGGTCCGGCGTCACACGCCAGCACGAGCGCGATCTCCAGTTCGATAGTGACGCTGGCATCGCGGGGCACGATGACGTCTTCGCCACTGACGTGGCGGCGCGGCGCCAGGATGCGCCCGAAGATCGGGCGGGAGAGACCGGCGCCGCGATAGAAGTTGCGCCCGGCGAGGCCGATCTTCCAGCCGACGACCGCATGGCCGAGGAGCGCGATCAGCCGGTCCTGGACATCGTAGCCTTCGGCGAGGCTGCGCGGCCGTACGTCGGCGCGCAATCCGGCCGGCTGCGCACCGGCGCGCCATGCGCTCGCCAGTCCCTCTGCCGCGCGGTCGAGATCGAAGCTGTCGCTCATGTTGTCAACGGCCCGTCATCAGGCGAAGAAGACGCCGCCATTGACGTTGACGATCTCGCCGCAGAAATTGCTCGCCCCCTTCGTGCATAGGAAGGCGATCGGCCAGGCGATCTCCTCGGCGGTGGCCATGCGTCCGAGCGGAAAGTTTTCGCGCGGAAAGTCGATGTTGGCGCTGAACGGCGTCACGACCGGTCCGGGGGCGACGCCGTTGACCAGAACGCCGCCCGGCGCAGCCTTGCGGGCAAGCAGGCGGACCAGCGCGTGCAACCCGCCCTTGGAGGTGACGTAATCGGGCGGCGTCGTCGTCAGCGTGCCGCCGTGCCAGCCGGCCAGCGAGCCGATGAGGATCAACCGGCCGCCGCCGTTCCCGGCCATGTGGGCGATGCCGGCGTGACCGAGTTCGATCGGCAGCCGGACGTTGACCGCCATGGTCCGGGCGAAGCGGGCTTCCCAGTTTGGGTCCTGGTCCCAGGGAATCTGCGTCGGAACGATGCCCGCGCAATGGACGACCGCGCGGACCGGCCCGGAGGCGAAGAGCCGGGCTATGGCGCCGGGCGTCAGGAGGTCGCCCTGGACCGTTTCGGGAACGACGTTGTGGGCGATGAGATCGGCACAGGTCGCGTCGAGGCTTGAGACATCGGCGAGCAGCAGGTCGGCGCCGAGGCTGGCGAGAGCGCTTGCCGTCGCCCGGCCGATCCCGCTCGCCGCGCCGGTGACGACAATGCGCTGGCCGCTGAGGTCGAGCGCTTCGGGAAGAGATAGTGCCATGAATTCCACCCTGAAGCTGGCGTTTCAGACCCTGGCGCGCGGTGCCAGCCGCTCGATGATCGCCCGGGCGATCGCGCCCGTGCCGTCGCTGCCGCCAATGTCATAGGGACGAACCGAGCCGGCGCCAAACGCCGCGTCAACGGCGGTCTCGATCTCGTCGGCTGCTTCCAGGCAGGCCTCGCTGCTATGGCGGGCGCCGAGCCAGTCGAGCATCATGGCGGTCGACAGGATCATCGCGACCGGATTGGCGATGCCCTGGCCGGCAATGTCGGGCGCGGTGCCATGGCAGGGCTGGAACAAAGCGTGGTCGTCGCCGATATCGGCCGACGGCGCGAAGCCCATTCCGCCGACGAGCCCGGCCCCCAGGTCCGACAGGATGTCGCCGAACATGTTCTCGGTGACCATCACGTCGAAATCCCACGGCCGGCGGATGAGGTCGAGCGCGGTGGCGTCGATCGAATGCTGGGCCGCCGTGACGTCGGGATGCTGCGAGGCGACCTCGAAGAAGATCTTGCGCATGAAGGCGAACGACCGGAACACGTTTGACTTGTCGATGAGCGTCACCGTGCCCTTGCGCTTGCGCCGCCGGGCGCGTCGCTCGGCGAGCTTGAAGGAGAAGTGCGACACCCGCTCGGTGACGTCGCGCGTGATCCGCATCGTGTCGGTGGCGACCTTGTCGTCGGTCACGATGCCCTTGCCGCGCGAGGCAAACAGCCCCTCGGTCGATTCTCGCACCAGCGCGAAATCGATCTCGGAAGCGCGCGGCGAAGCCAGAGCCAGCGGCACGCCGGGAATGGCCCGGATCGGGCGCAGGCCCGCGTAGAGCTTCATGCGAAAGCGCATGTCGAGCTGGGGGGCTGGCTCGGTGCCGTCGGGATGGCGGATGTCCGGCGAACCCATGGCGCCGAACAGGATGGCGTCGGCCCGTTCGGCCGCCTCGAATCCCTCTTCGGTCATGGCGACGCCGGTCTCCTGATACTGGCGGGCGCCGCCATTGACGCGCTCCATCTTGAAGCCGATGTCGTGACGCTTCTCGATCGCCTCCAGCACCGCCGTCGCCGCCTCCATAACCTCGACGCCGATGCCGTCGCCCGGCATGATCGCGAGCCGAAAAGAGTTCTCTCTCATGAAATTCTCCCGGAGCGCCGTATCTCCCCGACGGGGATGGACGCCCACGCTTTGAATGGATGCATCGCGCTTGCCGAAGACCGGTTTGCGATCCTGGACCCGATGCTGGTGAACACGGCGCGACGTTATGATGGCTGCCGCCGACGCGACAGTATCGGTTCGGCAGGCCCCCCTTATCAAACAGCGACGATCGGCGGCGGCTGGCGATCACCGCTATGGGACGGACCGCAGGTGATCGAGCATGAACAGCGCCGCGGTCGTCAGCTGTCGGTCGTTGCGGACGCAGATGACGTGCGGACGGGTCGACCATTCGTCGAGCAGCGGAATGGCGCAGACCCGGTCGTTGCCAACTTTGTCGGCCAGCACGCCGTCCGGCAGGATAGTGATGCCGAGCCCGGCCTCGACCATACGCACGGCCGATTCGAAGGTCTTCACCTCGATGCACGTCTTCAGCGTCATGCTGAGCGCGTCGGCCGCACCCGCGAGCAGGGTGCCGAGCGAACTGGTGACGGCGAGCCCGACATGGTCGAAGCCGAGCGTGTCGGCAAAGCGCACCCCGCCCGACGTGCTGAGCGGGTGCCCGGCCGGAACCAGAACTACCAGCTTGTCGTGCCTGTAGTCGAAGACATCCAGCGCATCCGGGAAGGCCATGTTGCCCGCCAGGATACCGATGTCCGTCAGGCCCTCGATCGTCGCCTGCAGGACGCCGAGGCTCGAATCCTCGACCAGGATGATCTTCACCGAGGGATAGGCCTTGGTGAAGCTGGCGATCTGGCTCGGCATGTATTGAACGATGGCCGAGGTGTGCGCGTGAATGCGCACCTGGCCGGCGACGCCGGAGGCGAAGGTGCTCATCTCCGAGGTCATCCGGTTGATCTGGCTGAACAGGGTCGCCGCGTGCTTGGCGAGCATCTCGCCGGCGGGCGTCGCCTCGACGCCGCGCGAATGCCGATAGAACAGCGGCGCCCCGAGTTCCGATTCAAGCGAGTGGAGGCGCTTGCTGATCGCCGACGACGCGATGTTCTCGCGCGCCGCCGCCTTGCTGATGTTGCCCAGATTGTAGACGGCAAGGAAGATTCTGAGCGTCGTGAAATCGGGATGGAACATGCCGTTCTGCCTTTGTTGGGTGGAACCGCTAGTCCTTAAGCGACAATCCGGCAGCGTCAAGCGCGGCCGGATTGGGAACGGTTGGCGCCGCGCGTCAGTCCTCTTCGGGCCCGCCTTGTTCGCCGATGAGCGGGAGGAACCGGCCGCCGCCGAAATCCTCCTCCCTGTAGGTCGCGGCTGCCCTTCGTGCGGTCCTGACGAGACGCTGGCTGTAGGGTCTTCGCCGACGGGATCAAGAGCCGGCCACCGATGTCGAGCTGTTCGCGCAGGGCGGGCGGCGGGGCGGGCGCGGCAGCCGCCACCAGGATGGCGTCGAAGGGCGCGGCGTCCGGCCAGCCCATGGTGCGTCGCCCGCGCGCACCGCGACGTTGTCGTAGCCGAGTTTCCCGAACCGTTGCCGCTGTGCAGGGCGTGTGCCCCTGTCAGCCTTGGTAGAACTCCTGACGCTGCATGCCGAGGCCCTCGATGCCGAGCGTAACGACGTCGCCTGCCTTGAGGAAGATGTTCGGTTTCTGGCCTAGGCCGACGCCAGGAGGGGTGCCGGTGGAGATGATGTCTCCCGGCAGCAGGCTCATGAACTGCGACAGGTAGGACACCAGATAGCGGACGCCGTAAATCATCGTTTTGGTCGAGCCGTCCTGGAATTTGCGCCCGTTGACCTCGAGATGCATCTTGAGGTTCTGCGGGTCGTCGATCTCGTCGGCGGTCACCAGCCACGGGCCGGTCGGTCCGAACGTATCGCAGGACTTGCCCTTGGTCCACTGGCCCTGACGTTCAGCCTGGAAGGCGCGCTCGGAAACGTCATTGATGACGCAATAGCCCGCGACATAGTCCATCGCCTCGGCCTCCGACACGTATTTTGCGGTCTTGCCGATGACGACGCCGAGCTCGACTTCCCAGTCGGTCTTGAGTGATCCACGCGGGATTTCGACCGGATCGTTGGGGCCGACAATGGCCGACGTGGCCTTCATGAAGATGATCGGCTCCGGCGGCACCGTCGCGCCCGTCTCTGCGGCGTGGTCGGAATAATTCAGGCCGATGCAGATGAACTTGCCGGTGCCGGCAACGCAGGCACCGAGGCGCGGGTTGCCTTCGATCAAGGGCAAGGTCATCGGGTCGATGGCGCGTAGTGCGTCAAGACTTTCCGGAAGCAACGTACTACCGGCAAAGTTGGCCACCTTGCCAGATAGGTCGCGGATGCGGCCGTCCTTATCGAGCATTCCGGGCTTTTCCTGGCCCAACGGGCCATAATGCAACAACTTCATTTTAGGGGTCACTCCTCGACATGACTTCTCGTTCTAAAGACGTAGTCGGCAGTCGTGGCGGCCGCAAAAGCCGGAAGGTCGCGGCCGATAGACAACAAGTTCCTTGCTACGCCAAACCTGCCATTTGGGCGATGAAGGCATTCGCGCTTATCAGTCCGGAACGGTCCAGCCCTGCTCGGCCGCGTGGCGCTTCTCGAAGGCATCGATTTGGTCCTTCTGTGACAGCGTGTAGTCGAGTTCGTCGATGCCGTTTAGCAAGCAGTGCTTGGAGAACTCATCTATCTCGAAGGAATGGACCGCTCCGTTCGGGGCGGTCAGAGTCTGTGCGGCGAGATCGACCTCAATGGTCGCCCCCTGTTGTTCCTTGAGCTGGATCATGATACTGCTGATTGCGTCGCGTTTCAGTACCACTGGCAGCAGACCGTTCTTCAAGCTGTTGGAGAAGAAGATGTCGCCAAAGCTTGGCGCGACGACAACCCGGAAACCATAGTCCGCAACCGCCCAGACGGCATTTTCGCGCGACGAGCCGCAACCGAAATTATCTTCGCCAACCAAGATCTCGCCGTGGCGATAGGGTGGCGTGTTGAGTACAAAATTTTCCCGCTCCTTGCCGCCGTCGTCGAAGCGCAGATCGTGGAAGAGATATTGGGCAAAGCCCTCGGCGCGGGGTTTCGAAAGGAAGCGCGCCGGCAGGATCTGGTCGGTATCGACATTGACGCCAGGAAAGGGAACGGCTGTCGCCGTGACCGACTTGAACGGTTCCATGGTCATTCTCCTCGCTGAAACTGGCGAACGTCGGTGAGGTGGCCGGTGATAGCGGCTGCGGCCGCCATGGTCGGGCTCATCAAGTGGGTACGTGCGCCGCGGCCCTGTCGGCCGACGAAATTACGATTTGAGGTCGAGGCGCAGCGCTTGCCGGAAGCCACGGTCTCGCCATTGGTTCCCAGGCAAAGCGAACAGCCCGCCTCGCGCCACTCGAAACCGGCGTGGAGGAAGATGCTGTCCAGCCCCTCAGCCTCCGCCTGAGCCTTGACCAGGCCAGACCCAGGCACGATCCAAGCTTCGACTCTCGGATGGACCGTCCGGCCTTTGACGACCGCCGCGGCGGATCTCAAGTCCTCGATCCGGCCATTGGTGCACGAGCCGATGAATACCCGGTCGACCGGGATTTCAGCCAGCAACGTGCCGGGTTCGAGTCCCATATATGTAAGCGCCTTCGACATGGCTTCGCGGCGCTCGGCGGTGTTGGCGCGATCCGGGTCTGGCACTAGCGCGTCGATTGGAGCGACGTCCTCAAGGCTCGTGCCCCAGGTTACCATCGGCGCGATCTCGGCCGCGTCGAGTGTGACTTCCCTGTCGAACACGGCGTCGGGATCCGAGCCGAGCTGCGACCAGCGCTCGACCGCCTTGTCCCAGGCTTCTCCCGAGGGCGAATAGGGCCGGCCCCTCACATAGTCGAACGTCACCTGGTCTGGCGCGATCATGCCGGCGCGCGCGCCGGCCTCGATCGACATATTGCAGACAGTCAAGCGGCCTTCCATGGTCAGATCACGGATGGCGGAGCCGGCATATTCGATGACATAGCCGACCGCGCCAGCGGCGCCGATCTTACGGATAATGGCGAGAATGACGTCCTTGGCGCTTACGCCGAAGCCCAGTTCGCCCTCGACGGAAATCCGCATGGATTTCGGTTTGCGCTGCCATAGCGTTTGGGTGGCCAACACCTGCGTTGCCTGCGTCATGCCGACGCCGAACGCCAGAGCGCCCAGCGCGCCGTGCGTCGAGGTATGACTGTCGGCGCAAACGATGGTCATGCCCGGCTGGCTGATGCCCTGCTCGGGGCCGATGACATGCACGATGCCCTGCCGGCTGTCGGCAAGTTCAAACACGGTGAAGCCGAGCTCCTTGGCGTTCTCCATCAGCGACTCGACCATGCCGCGGCGCTCGGCGCTGGGAATGCGCGCAACCTGACGCACGTCAGTCGGCACGTAGTGGTCGGGCGTGCCGAAAATTTGATGAGGAGCTCTCGGGCGCAAGCCGCGCGCCCGCAGGAACTCGAATGCTGGCTGATAACCGTCGTGGATGAGATGCCGGTCGACATAGAGCAGCGTCTCACCGTCCGCGCGGTCGAGGATGCTGTGCTGCGACCAGATCTTGTCCAGCATGGTGAGAGCCGCGCGAGGCCGGCCTAAGCTCATCATATTTTTCTCCCATAGGAAGCAGATCAAACGAAGCAAGTAACCAAAGGCGGTGATGCTCAGCCGCAGCCGGTGAGTAGCATGGCGCCCGCCGATACGTTCGGGGCCATTTTCTAACGTAGTGACGTCCGCCCCAAGGAGTCTTTGTTGGGAAGGGTGTCATCGCAACGCGCGATGACTGGCGATTGTCGCACCGAGTTGATCGGCTCACCATCGATTCTGGCCAAGGCGTGTCGGGTGGACAGCTTCCCCTCCCGACGCTCGTCCACGGGCGCATCCAACCCGACTCCCTGCAACGGGCGTCGATCCGAACAGACCGTCCAAACTACTTCTCTTCAAGCAACACGGGGGGCCCCTGGGGCTTGGAAGCCAGTGCAGTTAGCTGGCTCCTAACGATGCCGCATCTCTTTCAAGGGACAGGCCCGCCGAGCGGTCATCTCAAAGCTGGCTCTTGCCCCCGTCAACGACGATCTCGGTGCCCAGCATGAAGGACGAGGCGTCGGAGGCGAGGAAAAGCGCCACTTCCGCCTGCTCGGATGGATCGGCGGCGCGGCCGATCGGCACGCGTGCCTGAACGGTCGCCAGCGCCTTTTCGGCGCCGTTGGCGAACGGTCCTTCGCTGGTGAACACGGCGGTCTTGGTTGGTCCTGGCGACAGGCAGAAGACACGGATGCGGCGCGACAAGAGGTCTGCCGAAATCGCCTTGGCTAGGGCCAAGGCCGGAGCCTTCGAAGCCGCGTACAGTGCCATATTGGGCTGACCGGTCTTGGCGGCGATCGACCCCGTCAGGATCACCACGCCGCAATCGCGCATGAAGGGTGCTGCCTTTTGGACCGTGAAGAACTGGCCCTTGGTGTTGACAGCAAAAAGCTTATCGAAATCCTCGCCGGTCCAGTCGGCGAACGGCTTGAACACGGTGATGCCGGCATTGGCGAAGACGATGTCGATGCCTCCGAGCGCTTCCGAGGCAAGCACCGCACCAGCCGCGATGGAGTCCAGGTCGGAGACGTCCATATGGACGCCGACACTGCCCGGACCCAGCTCGGCTGCCAGCGCCTGGGCTTTCTTGCCGTCGCGTGCGCAGAGCGCCACACGCGCGCCTTCGCGGACGAATGTCCGCGCCGCAGCAAGCCCGATGCCGCTCGTTCCGCCGGTAATCAGCGCAGTCTTACCCGCAAGTCGCATTCACAATCCCTCAATGTTGGCGCCCGCATCCGTCTGGTGGTGAGAACCTACGGGAACGGCGGGTGGTAGGAGCCCAGCTCATCTTCGCCGGCACACCCCCGGGCCAAATGGAGCATGCCCCGCTCTGATAGCGTTTGACCGGCTGCTCGGCATTGAATGCTCTCTTTGCCCCTTCATGGTTCAGACGAGAGCGCCGACGCGGACGTGGCGCCAGTCTCGGCCTCTCTTAAAAGCAGGCTTCCATGATCGAAAGTCGCAAACGGGAAGGAAAGCATCGTGCCCGACGATGCCGCGGCCCGGCACATCGCCGATCACGATGCCCCCCTTCCCGAATGGCGTCTTCAGTTGCTGCCCACGACGCTTTAGACAATCCGGGGACGCTACAGTTTGAGACAATCCGGGGACGCTACAGTTTGCCGGCTGATCCCGACTGGGATCGCGTGGTCCGCCGCGCCGCACGCAAGTCGAAGGATTTCAGGATTCTCGGTTCAAGAGCAGGAGATTTATACATGTACACCGATCCGATCAGGGTTTTCTGGGTGCCTGGATGCTCGGCCTGCGTCAAGACGAAGGAGTTCCTGACCAGTCTCGGCGTGCCGTTCGAATCCGTGAACCTGCTCGAGAACGAGCAAGGCGCAGCCGACCTCGCCAAGCTCGGCGCGAAGTCTTTGCCTGTAGTATCGCGCGGCGAGAAGTTCACCTTTGCCCAGTCGCTCGACCAGGTCGCCGAGTTCGTCGGCAGGAAGCGAGACGGCGTCGAGCGACTGCCGCCTGAAGAGCTCCATCGGCGCTGGCAGGAATTTCTCGCGGTAGCGAGATCACTGATCGTGGAGATTCCGGTGGACAAGCTCGGCCACCATCCCATTCCGAACCGCCTGGAGCGAACGGTCCTTGGCCTTGCCTATCACATCTTCCAGATACCTGACGTGTTCGTCCGCAACGTCGCGGGAGAATTCGAGGATTGGGCGCACTACGTCAATCTTCCCGCGCCTGATGACATGAAGAACAATGCCGACATCCTTGCTTTTGCCGACGCATCGATCGCGACCCTGACGGGCTGGTGGGATGGCTTGCAGGACCGCGCCTGCCTATGGACCGTCCGGACTTATTATGGCGTGCGTTCGGGCTGGGAGGTACTTGAGCGCCAGACCTGGCACTCGGCGCAGCATACGCGCCAGTTGCAGGCGGTACTCGAAGGCTTTGATATTCCTCTCTCCAAGACTGTCGACGCGAAACTCTATGACGGTCTGCCGATGCCGGTCGCCCTCTGGGAATAGCGCCGCCGCGGTTGCCAACGACGGCCTCTCCCGCCATGCCAGCTGATGGCTACGTCGGACCGCTGCTTTTCGGAGCGGGCGCGAGGCAGCGGATAACCGAGGCGGGCGGGCAATACCGTCGAGCCGGGCAAACCCACCAGCAATCCTGGGCGAACGAATGAGCACACGGGTCATCATTATCGGGTCGGGGCCGGCGGGCTACACCGCCGCCATCTATGCGGCACGCGCGCTGTGCAATCCCGTGCTGATCTGTGGGCCGCAACCTGGTGGACAGCTGACGGTAACCACGGATGTCGAGAACTATCCGGGATTCCCCGACATCGTCCAGGGCCCATGGCTCATGGAGCAGATGCAGAAACAGGCGGAACACTGCGGGGCGACTATCGTCACTGACCATGTCGAAACCGCCGATCTCAGCGAGCGGCCGTTCAGGGTAATCACGTCGTCCGGCAAGCGCTACGAGACCGAGGCGCTCATCATCGCGACCGGCGCCCAGGCCAGGTGGCTTGGCCTGCCTTCGGAAGAGCGTTTCCGCGGCTTCGGTGTCTCCGCTTGCGCTACATGCGACGGCATATTCTTCATCCGCAAGCACGTCGTGGTGGTTGGCGGGGGCAACACCGCGGCCGAGGAAGCGCTATTCCTCAGCAAATATGCGTCTAAGGTCACGCTCGTGCACCGTGGTGCCAGTTTGCGAGCGGAGAAAATCCTGCAGCAACGACTGTTCAACGACACGAAAATCGAGGTCGTCTGGGAGCATGTAGTGGATGAAGTTCTGGGCAACGAAGAACCGGCGCTCTCCGTCGAAGGCATTCGCCTCAGGCATGCCAGAACGGGTGCTGTGCAGAACCTGCCTGCCGACGGGCTGTTCGTCGCGATCGGCCACAGCCCGTCCGTCCGGGTCTTTGGCGACCAGCTCCGACAGAAGCCCGGTGGCTACATCTGGGTTGAGCCTGGATCGACGCGCACCAGCGTTCCGGGCGTCTTTGCGGCAGGCGATGTAAGCGACGATGTCTATCGGCAGGCGGTAACCGCTGCCGGCCTCGGCTGCATGGCCGCCATCGAAGCGGAACGGTTCCTCGCTCACCCTCATTCGTAATGCTTGCGGCTGCGCAACCGGGCCTGGCTCGCTCTACCATGCTTTGCCATATTCTCTCCGCTCCGCCGTCTATCGGTAAAGCATACCGCGGCACCTGGCTCCGAGCAGAAGCCTTATCCTCGCAGTGTGCGATGCCGGCATAAGAATCTACGACTCACCTTTTTGCGCCGTTTCTTTTTATAAGGTCGCCGTACTGCGCCGTCGGCCATGCCGTCGCGAAGTGCCGCGGGAGGCCAAGAGGAACGGTGATGGGCTTTTAGTTGGCGGCAGGAATTCGGGTGCGCTGTCTACGGTTCCTTTGGGACGTGACGCTAGCAAAGTCTCGCTGCGGGATGGAAGCCTCGAAAAAGCAATAAAAAGGGAGAGAAGAATGATTGGATCCTACAAAAAATCAGCCCATGCCATGCTGACAGCGCTGTCGCTGGTACTGCTGTCGCTCGCTGGCGCCAACTGCGCCAAGGCGGCTGATGACTATCCGAACAAGCCGATCGAAGTAATCGTCGGCTACCTCCCCGGTGGCGCAACCGACTTCGCCGCCCGCGTCCTCGCCGAGTCACTGTCGACCAGCCTCGGACAGCCGGTGATCGTCAATAACCGCCCCGGCGCCTCTTCGGCAATCGCCGTTGATGCCGTCAAGCGCGCGGATCCAGATGGCTATACGCTTCTGTTTGGCAACAACGACGCGATTGCGATACTGCCGGCCGTCAAGCCGGACGTGGCCTACAAGATCCCGGACGACCTGACCTTCATTTCCCGGGTCGTCGAGTTTCCACTGGTGTTCGCTGTCAGCACGAAGCTGCCGCTCAACGCCATGAAAGATTTCGTCGAATACGCGAAGGCCAATCCCGGCAAGTTCAACTACGGCTCTTCGGGTGTTGGCGGTTCGCTGCACATTGAGGGTGTGCGTATGGCCCTGGCGGCAGGCATCGACATCACCCACGTCGCCTACAAAGGTGCTGCCGGTGCTGTGACCGACCTCGTCGGAGGCCAGATCGACGGCATGTTCGGCACGGTGAAGGACATCTCCGCCCATCTCAACACTGGCACCATCAAGCTGCTGGCCGTGACCTCTCCCGAGCGCGTACCGGTAGTGCCGGATGTGCCGACTTTGGCCGAAGCCGGCCTCGGCGACGCCACCGTCACGGGCTGGTTCGCCCTCATGGGTCCCGCGAACATGCCTAAGGAAGTCACCGACAAGCTGAGCAAGGCCGTCGCCGACGCCTTGGTCAAGCCGGAAGTGGCAAAGCGTCTGGCTGACTCTGGCCTGTATACTTCGCCGCTTGCCGGCGCTGAGTTCAAGGATTTCGTGGTCAAGCAACTCGACACGTTCAAGACCATCGCCGAAAAGCAGAACATCCGGATTACCGATTGACGGTTCGTCGCGGGCGGCTCATTCGTTTTGGGCCGCCCTAAGTCTGGCATGAACGTTGCTCGCGGATTGGAGTTTTCGATGCGAAATCCGCCATTAGCCCCATATCGCCAAGCGGCATCAAGCACCCCGAACCAGGCAGGTTCTGACCTGCCATGGCTCCTGCTGCTTCGGCCTATGATTTATGCACCGGGTCCTCACGATGCCATCTCAACTTGAAAAGCCGAGAGACGTGATCAGTGGGACGCTGGTGCTCGCCACCGGTGCAGCGTTCCTTTACTTCGGTCGCGGGTTGACGGTCGGCAGCGCTTCGCGAATGGGGCCGGGCTACTTTCCGATCGTTCTGAGCCTGCTGATGGTCGTTCTGGGGCTTGCCATCATCGTTAACGCATTGCGTTCAAAAAGCGGGGCAGGCGAGGCGCTGACGATCCCTTGGCGTGCGCTTGTCCTCGTCCTGGGCTCGATCATGGTCTTCGCCCTAACCCTCAAAGGGCTCGGCCTGTTCATCTCGCTGGCGCTCTGCATTCTGGCGACGACCATGGCCAGCAGCTACACGAAGTGGATCCCCTCCATCACGCTAGCCCTCGTGCTGTCTCTCGTCTGCGCCTTCCTTTTCGTCTATGCGCTCGGATTGCCCATCCCGATCATCGGGCAATGGCTATCTTTCGGTTACTGGTGGCCTTCGGCTTCCCCCAGCCCGTGAAAATCACCAGCTGAAGAACATTTTTCATGGACTTCTTTTCCAATCTTGAGCTTGGTTTCCAGACGGCACTGAACCCGTGGAACCTGCTGTACTGCTTCGTCGGCTGCCTGCTAGGCACAGCTGTCGGGGTCTTGCCGGGTCTCGGGCCGGTGGCAACAATTGCCATGCTTCTGCCGCTGACCTTCAGCCTGTCGCCCGACACGGCGATGATAATGCTGGCCGGCATCTACTACGGTGCGCAATACGGAAGCTCCACCACCGCCATCCTGATCAACCTGCCGGGCGAAGCCGGCTCGATCGTGACCGCGATTGACGGCTACGAGATGGCCAAGCAGGGCAGGGCGGGTCAGGCGTTGGCGGTGGCGGCACTGGGTTCGTTCTTCGCCGGAACGGTCGCAACGCTCATCCTGGCGCTGTTCGCTCCGGTGCTGGCCGGCTTTGCGCTGAAGTTCGGCCCGGCAGAGTATTTCTCCCTGATGGTGCTCGGCCTCGTTGCATCAGTTACGCTTGCGTCAGGTTCGCTGCTCAAGGCGTTCGCGATGATCGTGCTGGGCCTGCTGCTTGGCCTGGTCGGGACCGATGTCGAGAGCGGCACGCTGCGATACACGTTCGGCATACCGAGCTTGGCCGACGGGCTCGATTTCGTCGCGCTCAGCATGGGCGTATTCGGTATCAACGAGATCATCTTCAACATCGAGCATGAGCAGAAGCGCAACGTAATTGTTCGCAAGGTGAGCAAACTCATGTTGACGGCTGCGGAGCTCAAGAGCGTCATAGCCCCGGTCTTGCGAGGGACTGGCATCGGCACCGTGCTTGGGATCTTGCCCGGCGGTGGCGCAGTCCTGGCATCGTTCGCGGCCTATGCGGTCGAGAGCCGTGTCTCGAAAAACCGGTCGCAGTTCGGCAAGGGCGCTATTCAAGGGGTCGCGGCGCCAGAAAGCGCCAACAATGCCGGCGCGCAGACCTCATTCATCCCGATGCTGACGCTCGGCATCCCCTCCAACCCGGTAATGGCGATGATGATCGGCGCGTTGGTTATCCAGGGCATTACACCTGGCCCGAATGTCGCCACTGAGCAGCCGGCCCTGTTCTGGGGTCTGATCGCCTCGATGTGGGTCGGCAATCTGATGCTGGTCCTGCTTAACCTGCCTCTGATTGGCATATGGGTGCGGATGCTGATGGTGCCGTACCACTACCTCGCTCCGGCGATCGTTGCGATTTGCTGCATCGGCGCTTACAGCGTCTACAACGACTCGTTCAGCATCTACACAATGGCCCTGTTCGGCCTCGTCGGCTACATCCTGATCAAGCTCGACTTCGAACCAGCGCCGCTGCTGCTCGGCTTCGTGCTGGGACCGATGCTGGAGGAGAACCTGCGGCGGGCAATGGTGCTTTCCCGTGGCGACCCGACCGTGTTCCTCACCCGGCCCGGCAGCCTCATGCTGATCGTTCTGGCCGCGATACTGTTGGTCCTGGTGCTGTTGCCCAGCATACGCTCGAGGCGCGAGGAAGCGTTTCAGGAGTGACTTCGGGTAGGAGGGAAAAACCCGGCGCGTCAGGCATCTCAGCCAGCGATTGAGTCCTTCCAAAAATGGTGTCGCGCAGGTCTTGACGGAGTTGCATGGGAGCTATCCGAATTGCGGACGGTCGACCGACGCGATTGGCAAGTGACGCCGTGGCCAAGGATGAGCGCTGGTGGCATCGTCCGAGACGATGCATCACTTCCCAATCGCGACTGGGGCTAACGCCGTCGTATCATTATCAGAACTGCGTCGCCTCCTGGGCGACTAGTTGGCCCGTTGTCATCGGAACGTTCCCGATCGACGGACTAAGCCACGCAATTGGGAGGATTTATGCCGTATTCGGATTTCAAGGGGAAGGTTGCGATCATAACGGGGGCCGGTGCAGGTATCGGCCTTGCCATTGCTGAAGCGCTTGTCAAGGAAGGGGTGCGTGTTGCTGGCATGGATATCAATCTGGATGGTGTGAGCCGGGTTGAGCAGCGCGTTGGGAAAGACAAGTTCCTTGCCTTGCAGGTCGACATCACTGATCCGGCGAATTGCAAACGGGGCGTGGATGCTGCTGCAGAGCATTTCGGTGGATTGCATGTCCTCATCAACAATGCCGCGCTCGGCATGAACGCCGTGCACCCACATTACGAGACTCTCCCCTTGCAGATCGAAGACGTCAGCGAAGAACTGTGGAAAAAATTCATGCTGACCAATGTCTGCGGCACGTTCAACATGTCGCGCCAGGTCGTTCCGCGCCTGCGTCCGCAGAAATGGGGCCGCATCATTAACGTCAGCACGAGCTACTTGACCATGATGCGGCCGGGCTTTTCCCCCTACGGACCGTCAAAGGCGGCTCTCGAAGCATGGTCGATGATGCTGTCGCGCGAACTCGATGAATCAGGCATCACCGTCAACGTCGTGTTGCCGGGCGGGCCGGTAGACACGGCCATGGTTCCCGATAGGGATGGCCTTGATCGCGAGACGCTTATCCGCCCCGAGATGATGGCTCCGATGATTCTGGCGCTCTTGACCAGCGAGGGCGACAAAATAACCGGCAAACGCTTCCTCGCGGTCGATTGGGACAATACGATCAGCGACCCGCAGCTTCAGACCCACCGGACCGCGGCCTGGCCGGAGCTAGCCACTCCGCTCGCAGCGTTGGCGCCGAAGAAGGGGTGAATGTCCTCCATGGACTAACCTCCCATGTACAGCGTGGCGGGAGGGGAACAACCAGCCAGACAAGGGATTTGCCTCTTTCCGGCAAGACAGCTCTCCTCGAGGGAGGCCGGGTCGTTGACCGGCTTGATGAAGTTCTGAAAACCGCTGAAGCGGGCGCGTGCCCAGTTGGGCAAAAGATGCGTCCGTCATGGCAGACCGCACGGCCTCAACCAGCGGATAAACGATCACCAGAACCAGAAGTATGGCGATCGGCGCCAACAGCAAATAGGGCAGCCCTTCAAAGCTTTGGCGTCGCCTCTTCGAACGAGCTATGTCCTTCCACTCAGCAGTTACTGAAACTTCGCTCAAATGCGCGACCTCCAGCGATGCGCGGACACCAGGGCGGTCGAATTCAGCATTGGGATAGTTGGCTGGACGCGCGCTCAGAGCCTTCGATGGGATGGACCTCGTCGCGTTCCACGATGTAAGGCGTGAACGCGGAAGACTTGTCGATATCCAAGTGACACAGCCGGTCCGCCCCCGGAGCGGACATCTCAAGACTGGCAAAAGGATGGCGGCGTGATTGGTCCCAGCGTGAGCCTAGGCTGCGAGCTGGTTCTTCACGAATGCACCATCCTTCATGATGGCGGACATGTAGCGGCCTTGACTGCCCAGCGCAGACAGATCCTTCACGGGATCCTTGTCGACCACGAGGAGGTCGGCAAAGGCGCCTGCCGCGATCGTGCCGACCTTGCCTTCCATACGGACGAGTTCGGCGGCGGTAAGGGTTGCCGATTTGATCACCTCGATCGCCGGCAGCGCCTCCGCGCGGATCAGGAACTCTTCGGACTGATAGCTGTGCATCGAGCCCAACACGTCGGTGCCGTAAGCCAGCTTGACGCCGGCTGCCCGCATCGTCTCCAGCGATTCGGGACCTCTTGCGCGCACCCATTTCAGGCGTTCCACAAAGCCGGGATCCAGCTTCAGCGCATCGGCCTCGCGGATCTGCGCTTCATAGGCGGCGATCGTCGGCGTGACGATCGCACCTTGCTTCGCAGCGGTGGCAGCGGTTTGAGGGGTAATAAGTGTCGCGTGTTCGATCGAATGAATACCGCATTCGAGTGCACGTGCGACGGCCTCGTCGGTGTGGGTGTGCACCGACACATACATCTTGGCCTTGTCGGCTTCGTCCTGGAACGCGCGCAGCTCATCCATCGAATAGCCGAGATATGGCCGAGGAAAATGGGAGGATGCCGCGCCGCCATTGGCCATCACCTTGATGAATCTGGCGCCCTTGCGAACCTCGTCGCGAGCGGCACGGCGGCAGTCGTCGACGCCGTCAACGATGCGTCCTACCGAGCCGAGTTGGTCGAGTTGACGGTCGCCACTGATCATGTCGTAGCGCGTCCGATAGTCCGAATGGCCGCCGGTCTGCACCATGGCCTTGCCGCAAATGACCAGGCGAGGACCTTCGATAAGACCCTGCTCTATCGCATGGACCTGAGCCACAGTCGCGCCGCCGAGGTCGCGCACGGTGGTGAAACCGCGATTGAGCATGCCCTTCAATATCCGCACCGAATGATAGGCGACGAGTTCGTTTGGCAGAAACGAGTTTTCGGCCGGATCGGCAACTCCGGAATTGATGTGCACATGGCAATCGATCAGGCCCGGCATCAAAGTCTTCCCGCGCAGATCGAAGCGATGCGCGTTGCTATCCCGGATCGGCTTGTCTGAAACCTCGTCGATAACATTGCCGCTGACGCGGACGAAACGGTCGTGCTCGCCGTCCTCATTGGAGCCGTCAACGATCCGCGCGTTTTCGAATATGTAGGAAGGCATCAGCAGTCTCCTTGTTGGATCGGTGCGCCGCCACGTGCGCCGCGGAATTTGACGGGCGCTACGGTCAGTAGGTTGCCCTGCCGCCGGAAAGATCGAACACCGCGCCGGTGGTAAAGGAATTCTCCTCTGACGCTAGCCAGCAGATCATGGAGGCGGCTTCGCCAAGTTCGAGCATGCGGCCGCGCGGAATCTTGGCAAGCATGTACTCGATGTGTTGCGGTGACTGCTCCATTGCCCCAGGCGTCTTGGCAACCGCCGGAGTGACGCAGTTGACTGCGATGTTCTGCCCTGCGAGTTCCTTGCCCAGTGACTTCGTCAAGGCGATCACGGCTGCCTTCATGGAGCTGTAGGCGACCGCGTTGGGGTTGCCCTCCTTGCCGGCAATGGAGCTGAGGTTGACGATGCGCCCGTAGTTAAGCTCCCGCATATGAGGGACGATGGCGCGGCAGCAGTTGAAAGTCCCTATCAATCCCACACTCAGGACCTGTGCGAAGGCCTCGGGTGGATATTCCCAGGTCGGCATGTTCGGCCCGACCAACGCCGCATTGTTGATCAATATGTCGATCTTGCCAAACCGTTCCAGCGTGTGTGCAAAGCCCGCTTCCACCGACGCGAGGTCGCCAATGTCAGTCTCAATCCCAAGCACGTCGCGGGTTCGTCCAAGCTGATTGAGAGCCTTTTGCAACGCAGCGCCATCGCGATCCCAGATCGCTATCCTGGCACCGGATGCCAGCATCCGCTCGCTGACTGCGAACCCGATGCCCTGCGCTCCGCCCGTGACAATCGCTACGCGCTGCTCAAGATCATATCGATTCATGGTCGAAGACGCACTCTGATTGAATTATTGATTGAAGCATGTTCCACGGGGGAACCGGTGGCGATTTCGCGACAAGCGCGTGCCAGAACGTATTGACTGCGATGGTCTTTCGCAAAAGACTTCGTTTGGAATGGCTGCTTCGCGATCCGCGATGATGCCCTTGCGACAGTTGCATCCGTGCGGTCAACAGCTATTAGCAGTGACTGGCTGCGTGTTTCGCAGGCCTGGCATGGATGGAATATGCCGGAGAGGGGGAGCTACATTGCGTTTTGACCTTCTTTCGCTTCAGCTGTTTGTCGCCGTTTGCGAAGAGCAGAGTATCGCCAAGGCGGCCGATCGCGAGCACATCGCGGCATCGGCGGTGAGCAAGCGGATTTCCGATCTCGAGATACGCCTCAGTACGCCTTTGTTTCACCGCAGCTCGAAGGGACTGGAGCTGACCGCGGCAGCGCAGGCGCTGCTCCACCATGCGCGCGTCGTGCTCCGCGACTTGAAGCAGATGGAGATTGAGCTTGCCCATCACGCCAGTGGCGTCAGCGGGCAGGTCCGCATTTTTGCGAGTGTTTCGACGATCATCCAGCATCTGCCGTCGGATCTGAGCAACTTTCTGGGGACGCATTCGGCCATTCGAATCGATCTGGAGGAGGGCACCAGCCAGCAGGCCGTGGACGCGGTGGCCGAGAACGCTGCGGATATCGGCGTCTTCGGTGGCGTCGTGCCCCGTCGCGGTTTGAAATACATCCCCTATCGCAGCGACCGCCTCGTGGTGCTGGCTCACAGGGACCACCCGCTAAGCTCGCAAACTTCCGTCAAGTTCGCCGACCTCCCGGATTATGACCTGATCGGGCCAAGCAGGGGAAGTTTTCTGGATATGCTCGTCATTCGCGCTGCGGCTGAGCTGAGCAAACCGTTGAAAATGCCAATCCGGGTCAACGGGTTCGAGACGGTGTCGACAATGGTAGAGGCGCAGATGGGCGTCGGCCTCGTGCCGGCGGGATGTGCCGCCCGTTATGTAACGGGTGGCATGCTTGCGGCAATCGCGCTCGACGAGCCTTGGGCAGTCAGGCAGTGGAACATCTGCGTTCAGGACAGTCAGGGCCTGCCACCACCCGTGAAGCTGCTGTTGAAGCACCTTACCAACAGTTGAGAGGCTGGTCCGCCGGCTAACCGGTGCGTCGCGTCCGACGATGCGAGCTTTCCAAAGGACGACTTCGAAGGGTCCGGGTCGGCCCATATAAGTCCTGCCGCAGAGAGGGCCGAGCGAATGCGCCCGCCTCTTCAACTCAATTTCGAAAGGCAAGGCCTTGAAGATAGTAGTGCTCCCAGGAGACGGGATCGGTAAGGAAGTGACCGCGGAGGCAGTAAGGGCGCTGCACGCGGTCATCGGTAGTGAACTCCCGCTCGAACTCACAGAAGCCGTAATCGGAGGTGAGGGGCTGGAGCGCTTCGGCGATGCCCTGCCGCCTGATACCCTCGACATCTCACGCAAAGCTGATGCCATTCTGCTTGGCGGAACCGGCGTTCCTGAGGATGAGAGGCGAGCGCCGAGCGAGGGGGCCGGTTACGGCCTGCTCAAGCTGCGCAAGGCCCTCGGTCTCTATGCTAACTTCCGCCCGGTCGTGCTTTATCCCGAGCTTGTGGACGCCTCCACACTCAAGCCCGAAATTGTCACGGGGGTCGACCTGATCATCTTGCGTGAACTGACCGGCGATCTCTATTTCGGCCAGCCGCGTGGTGTCTCTCGTGACGAGACTGGCGCGCGTGTCGGCATCAACACGATGCGTTATACCGATGCCGAGATCGAGCGCATAGCGCATGCGGGCTTCCAGGCCGCCGCGAAACGACGTAAGAAACTGTGTTCGGTTGACAAGGCAAACGTCCTTGAAACGATGGCGCTGTGGCGCGAGGTCGTTATCGAAGTCAGCAAGCAGTATCCCGATGTGGAATTGACGCATCTCTACATTGACGCGGCGTCCATGGCCTTGATCCGAAATCCCAAGCAATTCGATGTTGTCGTGACGGGCAATGTCTTCGGCGATATCCTCTCCGATGCGGCGGCCATGTTGGCCGGCTCAATCGGAATGCTGCCGTCGGCCTCCCTCGGCGATCACAACAAGGGCCTATACGAACCGGTCCATGGCACCGCGCCGGACATCGCTGGCAAGGACTTGGCGAACCCACTGGCCGCAATCCTTTCGGTTGCCATGATGCTCCGGCAGTCGTTTGGCCGCGACCAGCACGCTTCGCGTATCGAGCAGGCCGTACGGTCAGTGCTGCGCGAGGGGTATCGGACCGCAGACATCTATCAACCCGGCTGCAGGAAGATCGGCACGAGGGCCATGGGTGAAGCAGTTGTCGAGGCGATCCGCAAGCAGAAGGTTGGCGGGGAGGCGGAATTTGCCTGACCGGCCGCTATGACCTGCTGCTCTCGCGGCAAGTCGGTCGCGTCCGCATCGCCGATTGCGACGACAGGTCTCCAAACCGAGACTTACTTCGGTTGACTGACCAGCGGTACTCGAAGGCAAGCCAGACATGTTCGAGCGACGTCACGTGGCCGAAGAGGGCTGGATCAGCCGCCGAACATCATAGGTGCCGGGCCGTAGCGACGGACGGCGGATCGTGAGAGCCGAGGGACGGCAGATGAAACATGGCGGTCCTTTCGAACTTGCCTTCGGTCGTGGATTGCTGAAGCTGGCATTGCCGCAAGGCGCGGAGCCGACAGTAATCCGGAAGGCGTTGTTGCCAAAACTCTTCGACGCCTCTTCAGCAATTGCATCCGCCTTCGCGAATCCGATTGGCTCCGAGCCTTTAGCCCGTCTGGTGGTCGGGCGTCGGAGCGCCTGCATCCTTATCTGCGACATCACGCGCCCGGTGCCGAACCGGCTATTCCTACGCGTCATGATCGAGACAATGATCAAAGGCGGCATTCCCGCGGACAGGATCGATGTGCTCGTTGCCACCGGCCTTCATCGTCCGAACGAGGGTGTGGAACTGGAGGAACTGGTCGGCGATCCTTGGGTTCTGAAGACCGTCCGCGTCACCAATCATTTCGCACGCAACGAACACGACCACGTCGATCTGGGACATACGCAGACGCGTGGGACACCGATCCGGATCAATCGGCTTTTCGCGGATGCGGACCTCCGTATCGCTACAGGCCTGGTCGAGCCCCATTTCATGGCAGGCTGGTCCGGTGGTCGAAAGGTTGTCGCCCCCGGCGTTGCCGGCCACGAAACCATCCGCACCTTCCACTCGGCGCGTTTCATGGAAGACCCGCTGTCAGTCCAGTGCAATCTGGTCGGCAACCCGCTCCATGAGGAACAGTTGCAGATCGTACGCAAGGTTGGCGAAATCTATGCGTTGAACACCGTGCTCGATGAAGATCGCGATCTGGTTTGCGTGACCTTTGGCGAGATCATAGCCAGCCATCTGGCTGCGGTCGATTTCATCGCTGACACGACGATGATCGACGTGCCGCGCCGGTTCAAGACCGTGGTGACGTCGTCTGCAGGCTATCCCCTCGACAAGACCTACTACCAGACGATCAAGGGTATGGTGACGCCGATCGACATTCTCGACCCGGGCGGGACGCTGATCATCGCCTCGGAATGTTCGGAGGGCTTGGGCAGCCACGAATTCCGCCAGGCGCAAGCGCGCTTGGTGGAGATGGGACCCGAGCCATTCCTTGCCACGCTTACGGCGAAGACGCTTGCCGACATCGATGAATGGCAGACGGAGATGCAGCTGAAGCCGATGCGGGTGGGCAAGATCCAGCTCTACACGACCGGGCTAGATCGCGAGGAACGCCGCATCACCGGAGTTGAACTGGTCCCCTCGGTAAACGACGCAATCGCGGCCAGTCTTGAACGCCATGGCGACCCCGCCGTTGCCATCATCCCGGAGGGACCATACGTCATTCCGATCTATCGGCGGGCAGGACTGTGAGACGCGTCCACCTCGATGCAGTCGGCGGCATCGCCGGCGACATGTTCGTCGCGGCAATGCTCGACGCGCTGCCTGACCTGCGAGAGCGCGTACTTGCCGACGGCGCTGCAGTGCTTCCGGTTGAGGCCGGTGGCATTGCCTTCGAGGAAGGCGAGAGCCTGTCGATGCGCGTGCGGCGCTTCGGTCTGGTCGCGAAGCGCGCGATGTCGGCTGCAGCGCCACACGCCCATGCGAACGCATATGGTGATGATGATGGCCACCATCACCATCACGATCGCAACCAGATTCCTGATGAAGCGCATGCAGGTAGTTTTGCTGACATGGTGGCACGCATCAAGGCCGCGGATCTCCACGATGGAACGGCTGCCAGGGCCATTGCGATACTGACGATCATTGCCGAGGCGGAGGCGGCCATCCATCGCGTGCCGGTCGAAAGGGTACATTTTCACGAGATCGCCGACTGGGACTCCCTGGTTGACGTCGTCTGCGCCGGCAGCATCGCAGCGGCGCTCGGCAAGACGGTGTGGAGTGTCTCGGCTCTGCCGCGAGGCGGTGGCCTTGTGCACACCGCCCACGGACTGCTGCCCGTTCCCGCGCCTGCCACGGCCGCGATCCTGACCGGTTTCGAATGGCGCGACGACGGCATATCAGGCGAGCGCGTGACGCCGACCGGCGCGGCGATCCTTAAACATCTCACAGCGCCTGGTGCTGGCGGCACGTCTGGCCGGCTTGTGTCGTCCGGAACAGGCGCGGGGACGCGGCACCTGCCCGGGATGCCGAACATTCTTCGCGTTCTCGTCCTAGAGAACGAAGTCTCAACTCCGAGCGACACCATCAGTGTCATCGAATTCGAAATCGACGACATGACCGGCGAAGAGATGGGCGTCGCCTGCGATCGCCTCAGGGCAACGGACGGCGTGTTGGATCTCTCCGTGGGGCAGCGCCTCGGCAAGAAGGGGCGTCCCGCCTCGTCGTTCCGGCTTCTGGCGAGACCGGAACTGGCCGATCAGGTGACGGCCCGGTGTTTTGCCGAGACATCGACAATTGGCTTGCGCCTGCGGGAGGAACGCCGGCTGGTCCTCTTCCGGGAAAACGTCAAGGCTGCCGGACTTGCCGTCAAGGCGGTCCTCCGGCCATCGGGCATCACACGCAAGGTGGAAAGCGATGCCCTTCGAGGCGGAAGCCTTGCCGAGCGCCGCGCCATGAAGTGCCAGGCCGAGACGACCGACGATGAATGACATTGCGCCGGCACAGCGTCTTGACCGCGTTCTTGACCGTTTCGAACAGCTCGCCATTGCTGTCAGCGGCGGCGTGGATTCAGTGACGCTGGCAGCCTTCGCACATCGCAAGCCGGGCCTTGCGGTGACGGTAATCCATGCCGCCTCACCAGCCGTTCCGGAAGAGGCGACGGCACGCGTGCGGGGTCTGTCAGATACCGAAGGCTGGACGACCCTCGTCATCGGAACTGGCGAGTTCGAGGATTCACGCTATCGGGACAATCCCTCGAACCGCTGTTATTTCTGCAAGACCAATCTCTACGATCGGATACGCACACTGACGCCGCATGTGATCGCGTCGGGTGCCAATCTCGATGATCTCGGCGACTATCGTCCCGGGTTGCTGGCTGCCGCCGAGCGCCAGGTGGTACATCCCCTCATCGAAGCGGAAATGGCCAAGGCCGACATTCGCGCGCTTTCTCGCGAGCTTGGCCTGGGCTCTGTCGCCGAATTGCCCGCCCAGCCATGCCTGGCAAGCCGCGTCGAGACGGGAATAGCGATCGATGCCCGCGACCTCGCATTCATCGAGAAGGCCGAGCGGCATCTGGCTGACATTGCCGCCAGTGGCGTTACGTTGCGCTGCCGGATTACGCGGTCAGGCGTGGTTCTGGAACTCGGCGACGGCGTGTCCGCGCAGAAGCATCTGCTGGTCGAGATCACGCAGCGGCTTTGCGCCGAGGCAGGACGCGTCTTCGTGGGCGCCCGGCCCTACAGCCGCGGCGCGATGTTCATGCGCCCATGAACGACTTTCAACTCGACTGGCAACGCAGCAGGCGCACCGGAGTGCCGGAGGCGGTGCTATGTGAGTATAAGAGCCCGACCCAGGTGGCCGCCATCATCGTCGCTGCTTCCGAGAAAGGAGAGCGGCTGTTGTTCACGCGTCTCGACGAAAGCCATTTTCTGGCGCTCGATTTCGCCATTCGCAGTGCACTTGACTATGATCCACTGTCGCGCACTGCGGTGCTGGGCGGGTCCATGCCCGTTGCAAGCACAGGTGTGGGCATCGTGGCGGCGGGCACGTCGGATATGTCGGTCGCACGGGAAGCCGCCCGAGCGCTCTGCTTCAACGGCCATGACGCGCCTATCGTCGCCGATGTCGGTGTCGCCGGATTGTGGCGGCTTACTGAAAGGCTCGACGAAATCCGGATGTTTCGGGTTGTTATCGCTGTCGCCGGCATGGAAGGCGCGCTCTTCAGCGTGCTCGCCGGGCTGATCGCGGCGCCGTTGATCGCTGTACCGACATCTGTCGGCTACGGCGTGGCCGCCGGCGGATATGTGGCGCTCAACGCAGCGCTCGCGAGTTGCTCGCCGGGAGTTGTGGTGGTCAACATCGACAATGGCTTTGGCGCAGCGGCAGCCGCGGTGAAGATGCTTTCAATGCGTTGACGCACCAGCCTCGCTAAGCGCGATGCGCGCGTTCCGATATAGAGCAAACAATCGATTTTGCCGGTGCTAGAAAGGCGTGGCGCCAGCCAAACTGGTCTGCCCCGCCAAATCATCGGAGGTCCCCACGACAATGCAGTTCGACTTCTCCGAGCTGAAGCCGCTTGACCGGCACAAACTTCTATCCTCGACGATCACGCCACGGCCGATCGCATGGGTCACGACCGTCGCGTCGGACGGGGTGCGCAATGCAGCGCCATTCTCGTTCTTCAATGTCTTCAGCGAGGATCCCCCTGTCGTCGGTTTCAGCATCGTCGACCGGTCTGCAGGCGACAACAAGGACACAGGACGCAATATCCGGATGTCGGGCCAATTCGTCGTCAATCTGGTCGACGAGGATCGGCTGGACCAGATGAACATAACCGCCGCCGAGTTTGCGCCGGAAATCGATGAGTTTTCGCGGTCCGGGCTTGCAGAGGAAGCTTCAGTGACGATCGCCGCGCCGCGAATTGCCGAGAGCCCCGTCTCCATGGAGTGCGTGCTGCACAGCATTGTTCCTCTCGGGGTATCGCGCTCGCTCATCCTGGGAACGGTCCAGATGATGCATATACGCGACGACATGCTGATCGACCCGGTTCGCTTCCATGTCGATACACAAAAATTGCGCCTTGTCGCTAGGGCACAAGGAAACACCTATGTCCGCACGACAGACGCGTTTGAGTTGCCGAGAATCTCGGCGACGTGACAGGGCCGGCGGTTCGCAAGCCTGACGAAGTCGCAGCCCCTGTCTCTCAGTCAACATTGGCGCGCGCAACCGCAGCTATTTGAGCCCAAATCCCCGCGCCTTCAGGAAGTCCGTGAGCACGTGCCTGCCGGTCAGTGCAGCAACGTCCTTTATCCGCGCCGCGGTCTGTTCAGTCCAGTCGATGTTGCGCATGTTCTGTTCGGCCTGGAATTCCCGCATGCGTGCCTCGTAGGCCGCCATAAGCTCCGGGTCGATTTGGGTATACCGCTCGCGGTGGAGGATTATGCCTTGCGGCAGGCGCGGCTTGACGTCTGTTGCCACTGCCGGATCGGGGCGGCCGACTGTCATGCCGAACACGACCATCGATTCGTCGGGCAGTCCCAGTTCGTTGGCGACGGCCTGAGGGTCGTTACGCATCGCGCCTATGTAGCAGCAGCCGAGGCCGAGCGACTCGATTGCAACAGCGGCATTCTGCGCTGCGAACGCGGCGTCCGCGATGGCAAAGATGAATGCCTCGATGTAATCGAGTGCGACACCGGCATGTCCCCGCTCATCGCTGATCGCACGCAGGCGAGCCAGATCGGCGACGAAAACGAGCAGCAGCGGCGCGTCATGGATGTGCTTCTGGTCCGCGGCGTAGCCGGCCAGCCGCGCCTTGCGATCCTTGTCCTCGACCGCAATGACGCTCCAAGCTTGGAGGTTGGAAGTTGAAGCCGCCGACTGTGCGGCCGCCACGACGAGCTCAAGGGTATTTGCGGGAAGGGGCTGGTCGAGGTAGTAGCGCACCGACCGGTGCGACAGCATCACATCCAGCGTGCTGTTCCAAGTGACGTGGGACAATTCTTCGGCGAGAGCGGGATCACGGTAGCGCGTACCGACGCGTTCACGTGCCGCTGTACCGTCGGCGACGCTGTTTCGCTGCTTGCTGGTCATCTGATTGTTATCCATCTGGTTGTTTGGCTTGATCCGCCTGGGATTCTTGCCGAGGTCAAATAACGCCCTCGTGCTTGAACGAGCGGATCTGTGCTGTTGAGTGGCCGAGGAGTTCACCGAGGACATATTCGTTGTCTTCGCCGTAACAAGGCGCTCCGCGGTTGATCAATCCGCCTGCATGCGCGGGTGTGCGGCCAAGTTTGAACGGCACTTCGGCCACGGGCCACGTCCCGATCCTTGTCCCAGGCACTTCGGTCAGCCACTCCAACCTCCGCAACTGCGGATCGTGATCGCAGCGATCCTCCGCCGTCTGGCATACGCCAGCGGCCACGCCAGCTGCTTGCAAGCGGCTCATGCAGTCATAGGCCTCAACGCCCTCGGTCCACGTTCCAACCACCTTGTCCAGTGCATCCTGGTTGACAAGACGAGCCGCAATATTGGCGAAGCGTGGATCGGTTAGCCATTCAGGATGGCCCGCGGCATGGGCGAGCGCCGCCCATGACCGCTGGTCGCAGCACGAGATCGCGATCCAGCGATCCGCCCCCTGGCAACGATAGGCGCCATGCGGCGCGGCATTGCCATAAGGGGAGCGGTTGCCGGTACGCTGCCACACTCGCCCGTTTGCCGACCAATCAAGGATGGCCTGGCTGGCAAGGAAGATGCCCGCTTCGCATTGGGACGCATCGATATGCTGACCCTTGCCGGTGACCGAGCGGTAGTACAGCGCACCGAGGAGCGATTGGGCGAAGCCATAGGCCCCCATCCAGTCGAGATAGGAATAGCCCCACCCGGCAGGCATCGCCGGTTCGGCAAGACCGGACATCTCGTTCATCCCAGCAAACGAGGCAGCGATAGGCCCAACGGTGCGCAGTCGGCCATAGGTGCCGTAACTGCCCATGCCGGACTGCTGGACGTAGATGATATCGGGACGGATGCTGCGCAGGACGTCATACCCCAGGCCTAACCGATCGAGGACGCCCGGAGAGAAGCCTTCGGCGACGACGTCGGAGATTGCGATCAGCCGCTTGGCGATATCGATACCTTTCGGGTGGCGGATATTGAGCGAGAGCCCGCGCTTGCCCGTGTTCTTATTGTTGAACTGGCCGCCCATGTCGGGATCGCTGACGCCCGGCAGTGGGCCGGTCGCGGCCTCGCGCGCCGTGCGGCCGCCAACGGGTGCCATTGCGGCGAGGCGTGTGTCTGGGTTTTCCTTCCATTCGACCTTGATGCACTCGGCGCCAAGCGCAGCAGCAAAGCGCGTTCCGCCCGCCGAAGCAAGAAACCATGAGAAGTCAAAGATGCGGACGTTCTGCAAAGGAAAGGGACGATTGCGTGCTGAGAGCGCCGGTTTCAGGGTCGCCTCTGCCGCTACCTTTGGCGATGCCTGCCTTGAGGTGTTGCTCACTTCGCCCGTATGCTCACCGCGCAGCGGCGCGCGCTTGCCGGCCTGCCATCGTGTTTCCGAACTCAGCCATTTGCTTGTGGCATAATGGAAGCTGCGCCCAAGTTCAGGGTGATCGACCTTGGTGATGGCGCCGCGCTTCAGCCAATGCTCGTCTTGTGCATTCTCATGCGGCTTGCGCACCGGTGCCCAGAGCAATCCCGCTGCCTGAGCTTCTTGCCAGGGCGTCGCGTCATATGTGTGGGCGCGGACGAAACGCTGAACCACTTCCAGCGTGTGCGAGGTGGCGTCGTCCATCTTCGACGAGCCCGGGACGCTGCGTGCGTTAAAGTCCGCATCGGCTGTGGGCGCCTCGAGGTCCGCAGCCATGTCGAAACGCTCGAGGAACGGCACGAGATTGGCCTTGTCACGGGCGCCAACACCCCAGGTCATGTACCAGCGACCATCTTTGGTGTGACTGATGTTGGGGACACGCGACACTGCCTCCAGGGCATGACGGCATGTCAGACGATGGAGCGGCGCTCGGCGCATCACCCATGACATCAGATCGATCTCGGTGCTCTTGGCCACCGCCTCATGGATGGCACAGGAGATATCCTGACCGAGACCCGAGGTGGTCCGCTCGATCAGAGCGGCAAGAATGCCAATCATGAGTTGCTCACCGGCAATATGGTAGGCATGCCAGATTTGCGGTGCGATAGGCGGTAGGTCGTACAGTTCCGATGGATCCGGATCGTAGCCGCAATTCATCATGACGCCGCCGAGCGCCAGATGAACCAGGTCCGACCCCTTGAAGGTACTCCAAGGGCCGTCATCGCCGAAAGGCGTCATGCGGGCGATGACGAGCGAGGGGTACCGCGCCGCCAAGGCTTCGCGGGTCAGCCCAAGCTGTTCATTCAACATGCCGCAGCTAGCATCCAGCAGGATGTCGGCAGTACCCAGGAGCTGGACCAACATCTCGCGACCGCCTGCGGTATCCAGATCGGCGACGGCGGATTTCTTGCCGCGGTTGTATGCCCAGAAATAGAGCGACTTTTCGGGGTCGGGCTCCTCAGAACAGAACGGGGCGATGCGCCTCGTCGGGCTGCCGCCTGCTGGTTCGATCTTGATCACCTCGGCGCCGAGTCCTGCAAGCAGCAGGCCGCAATACTCCGCCGTCTCGTCCGCCACCTCGATCACTCGAAGGCCAGACAGCATTCCGGGGGCGGTGTCGGACGCCAGAGCGGTCGACCGGGGTTCAACTCTTGCAGCTGTCATGAAGGGTGTTTGGACCGTCTCAGCGTTGATGTTGAGCAACCACATTTATGGAGTTTGCTCGGCAAGATAATGCATTATATAAAATTAGGCATTGAGAAGCGGCGCCTGTCAATTAGAAATTGCGGGGGTCAAACCAATTCACCTCGGGTGGTGGAAAAAGTGCAGAAGAAATTTCGATCCTGAAATTTTAAGGCTTCCGGCGCTATGTCGTGGCCAATGCGCCATTGGAGCGTCTTCACACCGGTATGATGTGGGCGGAGGGTCCGGTCTGTTTTGCGGATCTCGAGATTCTCCTTCTTAGCGACGTTCCGGCAGAGCAAATATTACTGTCGCCAAAGGGCAGCCACCGGTCGTCTTTCGCCATCCGTCCGGCAACGCCAATGGCAATACCCGGGACCGCCAAGGGCGTCTGCTCACCTGCGAGAGCGGCAATCGTCGCGTCGTCCCAACCGAACTTGACGGGAGGCAGACCGTTCTCGCCGATAGCTACGATGGAAAGCAGCTCAACTCGCCAAACGACATCGTCGTACGCTCGGGTGATTCGATCTGGTTTACCGACCCGGATTATGGAATTCTCAGCGATTACACAGGAAACCGCGCCTCCAGCGAGCTCGGGCGCCGCTGCGTTTTCCGCCTTGATCCCCTCGATGGCAAGCTGGCGATCGCCACGGACAAACTGGACAAGCCCAATGGTCTGGCCTTCTCGCCCACCGAGAAAATCCTTTCGTTGCCGACTCAGGCGAGACGCACACGCCTGGGTGGCACACATGAGATCCTAGCTTTTGACGTAGCGGCCGATGGTGGGCTTGGCAACCGCCGGACATTCGCCGTGATCGATGCCGGGGTGCCTGACGGGTTCCGCGTGGACCTCGATGGCAATATCTGGACAAGGGCGGCTGATGGTGTTCACTGCATCGGTAAGATTGCGGTCCCGGAAACCCGTCACAAACCTGACGTTTGGCGGCCCAAGCGCAATATAGCCGCTGCCTCGTCTCTTTACTCGATTTATGTCGGGACACGCGGCCTCTGAAATGGTTCCGAACCTCTTGACCAAAATAAAATAAAATGCATCATCCATTACGGAGGGACGATGCAAGGCTTTTCTGGGCTTCGAGATAAAGTATCGGTGGTGGGCGTCGGCACGACGGCGTACGGCAACTTTCCCGACATGGACGAGTATGGCCTGGCGGCTGAGGCGTTTCGCAACGCGGTTGCAGATTGCGGACTGGACAAGGGCGCGGTCGACGGCCTGCTTACATGTCGTATTCCGAGCTACTACCGGATGGGCGAAGTCCTGGGACTTGATCCGCGTTGGACGATCACCCTACCGGGGCATGGTCGCATGTCGGGCATCGGCCTCATCGAGGCAACGATCGCCTTGACGAGCGGCCAGGCGAAATATGTCGCGCTGCTTTACGCCAACATCGGCCGATCTCGCCGCGTCTTCTACGGCGGAGGTGAAATGCCGGGCCATTGGGACCCTTGGGGGTTCACCTCGCCCGGCGGCGCCCACGCCATGATGTTCCGTCGCCACATGGAGCTTTACGGTACGACGACGCGGCAACTCGCTGAAGTTTCCGTGGCCTTCCGCAGCCATGCGCAACTCAATCCCGGCGCGGTGATGAAGGAGGCAATGACTATCGACGACCATGAGAGTTCCCGTCCGATCGTCGCCCCGCTGCGCCTATTCGATTATTGCCTGATCAACGATGGCGCCGTCTGCCTGATCCTCACGACAAGCGAGCGGGCCGCTGATCTCGCCAAGCCGCCGGTTCGGATCAGCGGATTTTCGGGGCGCGAGGCCTATCGAAACTCGTCCATAGAGAATTTTCACATCGACTTCTGGCACGATCAGGTCTCGGCATCGGGCGATGAGGCGTTCGCCATGGCCGGCGTCGAGCCCGCCGATGTCGATGCATTGATGTGTTACGACAATTTCAGTCCGACCGTGCTGTTCAGCCTCGAAGGCCTTGGCTTCTG
Organism: Mesorhizobium sp. M7A.F.Ca.CA.001.04.2.1; assembly: GCF_003998485.1. Classification (NCBI taxonomy): domain Bacteria; kingdom Pseudomonadati; phylum Pseudomonadota; class Alphaproteobacteria; order Hyphomicrobiales; family Phyllobacteriaceae; genus Mesorhizobium; species Mesorhizobium sp. M7A.F.Ca.CA.001.04.2.1. Next base: position 118,118 of record NZ_RZQT01000002.1, on the reverse strand, counting down.
CCCGCGCGGCGAAGGCGGCCGGTTCGTCGAGGGCGGAGCGTTGAAACTTGGCGGCCGGCTGCCGACCAACACGGACGGCGGCCATCTGTCCAATTCGTATATGCAGGGCTGGGCCCTCAACGTCGAGGCGGTGCGCCAACTGCGTGGCGAATGCGGCGATCGGCAGGTTGAGGACTGTGAAGTCGTGACGTACGTGCAAGCAACACCATGCACGCGCACGATCGTTTATACGCGGGCGTGACGGCTGACATGGCGTATGGCGCTTCCGCTTCCGAGAAATCCGTAGAGGCAAAGCCGTTGCCCAAGATTACGCCCTTGAACAGGCCGTTCTGGGACTATGCGCTCAAGTCAATTTACGCGCTGCAGACCTGCGATGCGTGCGGCGACGCTCATGTTCCCGAAGCGCCGGTATGCCCTCGGTGCCTGAATGACCGCCAGACCTGGAAACCGGCGAGCGGAAAAGGCACGCTGCAGTCCTGGGCGGATTTCCATCGCGCCTATTGGGACGGCTTTAAGGCAGACTTGCCCTACCGTACATGTCTGGTGCGGCTTGACGAAGGCCCGCTGGTCGTCAGCAATTTGGTCGGCGGGCAGGCGAACCTCAGGATTGGTGCGCGCGTCCATGTGGTGTTCGACCGCATCGCCGATGGCATCGCATTACCGAAATTTTCTCTGGACGAACCGGGATGCTGAACGAAGCAGCTGACGCCGAAGTGAGCGCGGCCGGATGCGATCGTCATCACGCCGGCCGCCTGCCAGCCCGGCCAAACCGCAGCATCCTGAGATCGGCGACGCGCCCGCTCGAAATCATTGAACTCTTTGCTGCTCTCCGCCGCCCGCTGTCGGTCTCGGAAATCGCCTGCGCGCTCGAAATCCCCCAGTCAAGTTCGTCCGTGCTGCTACAGGCCATGAGCGGTGCAGGTTTCATAGCGCGCGATCGCAAGACGCGGAAATACCTACCGAGCGTCCGCTCCGTGCTGTTGAGCAACTGGGTCCACGACACGTTTCTCCAGGGCAGCGGCCTGCTGCAGGCGTTGGATGCGTTGAGCATCGAGGCCAATGCAAATGTCCGGCTTGGCGTCCGCAATGGGGTGCACGTTCAATATGTGCATGTCTCCTGGCCGTCGGCCGAGCCAAGGACGAATCGCCTGAGTCCCGGCATGAAGTTGCCGATTGGCAGGGACGCCCTGGGCAGGATGCTGCTTCTAGCAGAGAACGAGAATGACGTACGTGGCATTCTCCGGCACGGGAACGCCGTCGGCGATGCTGCACATGCGGTCAATGTGGAGGATCTTGTCAACGAGCTGCGAATGCACCGCGTCGATCGCTTCGCGGTTTGTCGCGATCTGAGTGCCCAGGACGACCTCGTCATCGCAATCCAGTTGCCCGCGCGATTTGGAGCGCCTGCTGCGATCGGCATTGGCGTTGCCGTTTCCGGGCACGCGGACGGTCGGTCGAGGTTCGCCGCGCTGCTTCGTGACTTCGCTGCAGAAGCCTGGGGTGCGTGAGGGCGAAGTGCTTGACCGCCACATGCGTACGCCGGGGCGGAATAGGAGCTACCAGGCGGCTCTTTCTAAAACGACTAAGAAGCAGGCTGGTGGAGGAATGCGCAATGAAGAGCAGTAACTTGATGGAACTCATGCAGCAAATGTCGCTGACACGACGGCAATTGCTCGGCACGTCAGCGATGCTGGGGGCAGCCGCTCTGATGCCGCGGCAGGCATGGAGCGCGCCCGATTTCAAGGGTATCGAACTCAATCTTATGGTGATCCAGCCGCACGTCACCGGTGGACGCATAGTTGCAGACGAGTTCGGCAAGGCGACCGGCGCGAAGGTCAACGTACTGCCGGTTCCCAACGACCAGATCCAGCAAAAGGCGACCCTCGACGTCCAGTCCGGATCCAACGTCTACGACGTCATCGACTACTGGTACTGTCTGCTCGGCGCGCTCGCCGAAGACGGCACGGTCGTCGACGTTACCGACCGCATTGCCAAGGATTATGCCGCTGCGGACTTCCTGCCGTCCATCTACGATCCCTACACACTGTACAAGGGAAAGCGCTGGGGGGTGCCATATGACGGCGATTCGCACTTGCTGTTCGTCAACACCGAGATCCTGGAACGGAGCGGCCTGAAGCCGCCCACGACTTGGGACGAATATCTGGCGACGGCGAAGGTCATCACGGAGGCCGAGACAGCGAACGGCATCTTCGGCACCGCGCTGCTCGGTGTGAAAAACCCTTTCATGATAGGCTGCAGCTACACCAACCGGCTGGCTGGTCTGGGTGGCGATTTCTTCGATGCCAGCGGCAAGCCGTTGCTCGATTCGGAAGTCAGCATCGCGGCCGTCCAGGCCATGCTTAACGTTGCTCCGTATGCTCTGCCGACGCCGCTGGAAACCGGGTTCGAGCAAGGATTGCCGGCCTTCCTCTCCGGTAAGGCGGCCATGATCGAGTTCTGGACCGATCTCGGGGTCAACGCACAGGATCCGGCAATGTCGCAGATTGTTGACAAGTGGACCGTGGTGCAGATGCCGATTGGCGGCGCCAACAAACAGCATCGCGGCTCGCTCGACGCCGGTTTCGGCCTGGCGATCTCGGCCGGCTCGAAGCAGCCGGACGCCGCTTGGGAACTGGTCAAGTTTGCCTGCAGCAAGGAAATGAACCTCAAGCTGACACTGACTCCCGGCAGTGGCATCGATCCGATCTTCACGTCGGTTCTCGACAGCAGCCAGTACAAGGCGGCGGCGCCGAAGGTTCAGGCTGCTGGCGCCCAGGCACTAAATGGCGCGCTTGCCTGGCCTACCGGGGCACTGGCGTCCAAGATGCTGCAAGGCCTGGCTGACGAACTTGCATTGGTTCTCGCTCTGACCAAGACCCCCGAGCAGGCTATGAAAGATGCCCAGGCGGCTTGGGTTGCAATGCTGAATGGATAGAGGCAACCCGGTTTCCACATCGGCCGGAGCGACGGTAAGCGGCTCGCGATTGGCAGGGTTCCTTCTGGTCGCGCCGCTGCTGCTCGGCCTCTCCGCCTTTGCCATCTATCCGTTTCTCGACGTGCTTGCGTTGTCGCTGTCGAAGAGCTCGCTGGGGCGGCAGTTCCAGCATTGGCCGGTTCTGACCAACTTTGCCGCCATTCAGCGCGATGGCGACTTTCAGGCGGCCCTGTTGAGGACGACGATTTTCGCAATTCCCGTCGCATTGATCCAGCTCGCACTGGGCTTGGCGATCGCGATGATGCTGCATTCAAGTCTGAAGCAGGCGAGGTGGGTGCGCAGCCTTATCCTGTTGCCGCTGATGACGCCGCCCATGATGGTGGCCGTGGCCTGGAAATTGATCCTTGCGCCCGCCGGCGGCCTGCTCAACGGCGTGCTGTTGCGCACCGGCATCATAGACCAGCCGGTCTCATTCCTCGGCACCATGCCCGCAGCCTTCCTTTCGGTCGCTGTCGCCGATACCTGGCAGTGGACGCCGTTCGTGGCGATCCTCGCTTATGCGGCGCTCCAGACCTTGCCAGACGAGGTGTTCGAGGCGGCAAGTGTCGACGGCGCGTCGCCGCGAACGATCTTCTGGCAGATCACGCTTCCGATGCTGATGCCGACGCTGCTTGCCATCTTGCTGTTGCGCGTCGTGATCGCGTTCAAGCTCTTCGACCTCGTCTATGGTCTGACATTCGGCGGGCCGGGATTCAGCACCACCGTCACCACCTTCCGCATATGGCGCACTGCCATGCAGGAGTTCGATGTCGGTCTGGCCGCAGCCCAAACGCTGGTGTTCGCCATCCTCGTCAGTATTGTCACCCTGCCTATCACCTGGCTTCACAAACGCAGCGAAACGAGGTCGGGATGAGCCATTCCAGTCAAGCTGGGGGGAAGTCCCGGGGCCGGGTCGCAACAGGGTGTGCCGCGGTCATGGTCGGCTTCTTTGTGTTGCCGATTGCGTATCTCGTCTCGGTTTCCTTCAAGACGCCAGACCAGGTGCTTACCGGGTATTTCCTGCCGCAGGCACCGACACTGGCGAACTGGATCAACACCTTCCAGATCATCCCACTGTTTCGCCTGCTGGCGAACTCGCTGCTGGTCGCGGTTTGTAGCAGCCTGCTGACGCTCGCCGTCGCCTTTCCAGCCACGTACGCCATGGTGCGGTTGAAGGTCGGCGGGCGCTTCCTTCCGGCCTTCACGTTGGCGACCTACGTGGCGCCGCCGGTGGTCGCGCTCATTCCGCTTTTTCTGCTTCTGCGTCGGCTTGGTCTGCTCAACAGCCTGTCTGGCCTTATCCTGGTCAACGGGATAGCCAACCTGCCGGTGGCCTTTTGGCTGTTGTCAGGCTTCCTGCGACGGGTGCCCGTGGAAATCGACGAAGCGGCAAAGATCGACGGTGCTGGGTATTTCACGATCATCTTTCGCCTCGTCGGCCCAGTCATGGCGCCAGGCCTCGTGGCAACGGGTTTGATTTGTGGCATCCTCGCCTATGATGAGTTCCTGCTCGCCTCCGCCTTCAGCAATGACGAAGGCAGCCGAACGCTGCCGGTGGCGATAGCTCTTTTCCAGGGCGAGCGATTGATAAATTTCGGCCAGATGGCGGTAGCGTCTCTCACCGGCATTATACCGGTCTATCTGATCGGGCTGTTCGCGCAGCGGTGGCTGATCGGCGGGCTGACGGCGGGCAGCGTCAAGTAAACCAGGACCCAGGTTGGAAAAAGCGTCGACGATTTTGCTTCCTGCGTTTTTCGCTGGCCTCCCGGGGCGGTATCAGCCGGTGCGCTTTGCTGACTTCGCCCTGATCTCATCGAGGATTGGCACGATATACTCCCGGAACTTCGCCGGGTTCTCGGCCATGGGGAAGTGGCCCATGTCGCGCATATGCACCCATTTCGAGCCGGGTATCATCGACGCAAGCTGACGCCCTTCCTCGACCGTCGCCGACCAGTCGTAATCGGCATTCAGCAAATAGAGGTCGATCTTCGCCGTGTCGATATCCTTGGCCGTATCCGTGAGATCATGCTCCTCGACATAATAGTGCAGGTCGCCCGGGAAGACCGACGGCGCCCCCTGGCTGTACATCCAGATCGTCTCGCGGCGGTAGACCTCCGGGCTGCTCGGCGAACACTGTGTGTGTTGCAAGGCGGCGCGTGTGTCGTTGGATGTCGTTGGGTGCCAGTACCAGTCTGTCAGCGTGCCAGGCTCGGGGCTCTTGATAAGAGGCTCAAGCGCGATCGCGGCGCGAAAATGCTCGGGATGGTAAAGCGCCAGATCGGTCGCCAGCAGCCCACCCATCGAGCAGCCCATGAAGACGGGTCTGTCGAGCTCGAGCGCCTTTGACAACTCGAGCACGTAGCGCAGGAACCAGTCCATCTTGAGCTTGTAGCCAGTCTCCCAATAGCGGTGGGTGAGGGGAGGCAGCGACTTGCCATGGTAGGGCAAGTCCCACGCGATGAAACGGAAATACCGGGTGAGTTCCTCATCCTCGAGAAGGTGCCGCCATTGGCGCGCATCGGTGCCTGCCGTGTGCTGCAGCAGCACCGGGATGCCGGTGCCAGCCTGTTCGAGGTATATACGGTACTCGGTGTCATCCAGGGTCAGATACAGATAGCCGCATTCCATCTTTGCAAACTTTGCCATCATCCGTCCCTCAAGCCTTCACGCCGTTGATCTCCTGGCGCATCACGGCGAGGATTCGCTGCAAGGCGCTGTAATATGCATAGAGCGACGACAGATCGCCGCCGAGCCGCATGCCGCGATGGATCGCCGCCGGGAAGAAGTCGTTGCAGAAGCGCGCCGGCGCCGGCTTCAGGATGTCGCGCCAGGTTTCCCGCGGCCCGCCGACATAGATGGTCGACGACTTGTAGCCGTCGCTTCCTTGCTGGAAGTCCACGACGCGGCCATCCCGGATCTCCATGAAATACTCGTCCGCCTCGTTGCTGTAGAAGCGGATGCGGGCGTTCCAGAAGCGGGCGGCAATCGCAAACTCCGGGTCCTTATTGACGCCATCGCGGACGGCTTTGACGGGAATGACCAACTGGTCCTTGTCGCTCACTGACGATACTCCTCCATGCTTCCGTTAGGGTGCGCGATGGGAAAAAATCCACCGTGATCCCAACTCGCCAAGAGGCCGAAATCAACCGATCTCAAGAGTCCGGCTGAAGAAATCAATATTCTGATGCCCGTCGAACGCTGAACCGCTCGATTGTGGTTGCGGGAACGGGACGAACATGGAAATCCTGATGTAGGTCGACCAGCAGTTTCGAGTGTCGGCTTCGGAAATGAGGAATGACCGACCACCAGCCGCTCGACGCATTGCAGCAACAGATCAGCAAGCGCAGTCTCGCCGACGACAGCGGCGACTGGTCTTTGAAATCACGGACGACGGCTGAGTATCAGATTGCTGAAGTGCTGCGCGAAAAGATCATCGTCGGTGTCCTCGCGCGTGGACAGAAGCTGAAGCAGGCCGAGATCGCCAAGATGCTCGGCGTCTCGATCACGCCGGTGCGCGAGGCGCTGCGGCTGCTGGAAGCCCAGGGCTATGTGGCGGTGAGTGCCCATCGCGGCGCGATCGTCGCACCCTTCCTGATCGAAGGTGCCGAGGAACTCTACCAGTTACGACAGTTGCTTGAAACGCGCCTGACCGCGGAAGCTGCGCGGCGCATGTCGCCGAACGATCTGTACGTTCTCAAAGCCATCAACCACGATCTTCTCATGGCCGCCAGGGCTGGCGACCGCGCCGCCTGCCAGGAGAAGAATTTTCGCTTCCACTTCCGGCTATACGAACTGGCAGGCCAGGCGCAGACGCTCGATTTCGTGCGCATACTCTGGGCCAAATATCCGCTCGACTTGCTGAGCCAGATGCCGGGCAGGCAGTCGCGCGTTTTCGATGAACACGTGACGCTTCTGGCCGCTCTGGAGCGGGGCGATGTTGAGGGCGCTACGGGTGCGATGGAAGTGCACATCAATACAGGCTGGTCGGAGTTCCTGGCAAACTACAAGATGCCCGTCTTGCCCTGAGGAAGTCGCCTCACCTAGTGACAGTCCCAACTGCGGAGCGCGCCCATGGACATCGTCTGGGGCGATGGCCGCATAGCCAACGACGACTTCGGCTGAATTGTCAGTGTCTCCTATAACCATCGCAGGGGTTCTTCCAAACAGGCCAGCAGGGAGGGTCTTTAACGTTTGCTATGAGCGACCCCTCATGGCGAGGGTTAGATTCGTCCTTCCGGCGGTTTGGGAACCTCATGATAAAAAGGGGAGGAGAGCATGCTTACCTGGAAGAACAGAGCCGTACGGTTCGCCCGCGTGATCACCGTGGCGGCCTGCACGGCAGCATTTTCGTTGGTCGGGCTGGCGGCTAGTCACGCGGCCGATCCGACGGCCGAGGAGCAGGCAGCCGCGCTGGCCGCCGTGCCGAAGGAGGCGCAGAAATACTACGGCGGCTACTGGTATGCGACCAATATAGTCGCCGATCCGTTCGCTAACTGGAAGCCCCATGCGCCGCCATGGAAGATTTGCCACAATGATTCCTATCTTGGGAATTCGTGGCGCGCCAACCTTGTGGCGGAGCTGAAGGCGCTGACCAAGCAATTGGCCGATCAAGGCCTCGCTGAACCCGAACTCAACGTCACGAACTCTAACGGCGACATCAACCTCGAGCTCACGCAGCTGAAGGCGCAGATCGCGCAGGGCTGTGACCTGATCATGAGCTATCCGGGGTCTGCGACCGGCCTTTGCGCGGGCATCAAGGAGGCTTTCGACAAGGGCATCCTTTTCGTAACCATCGACTCGACGGTCACCTGCCCGGAAGCGCTGAACGTAGCGACCAATCCCTACTATCGCGGTCAGTACGAAGGTGAGTGGATCGCCAAGCAATTGGGCGGCAAAGGTACCGCCCTCATCATGAACGGACAGCCCGGGACCGCGAACACGGTCGCTCAGGAGACAGGTTTCCGGAAGGCCGTCGAGGCGTTTCCCGACATTAAGGTCGCCGGCAGCCTGTTTGGCATGTGGACCGGGTCGGTGGCCAAAACCGAGGTGCTGAAGTTCCTGGCGACGCATCCTGAGCCTGTGCACGCTGTGTTCTCGACAGGCAATATGGGCGTTGGCGTGGGCCAAGCGTTCGAGCAATCGGGCCGTGCGCTTCCGATCATCACCGAAGTCACCAACCTTTGCAGCCTGCTTGCTTACTGGAAGGAAAAGAACCTCACCGCCAACACCTTTGTCCAGGATGGCGGTCCGATGGCCTATTCCGCCTTCATTCCTGCACTGCACATGATGGCCGGGCAAAAACCGAAGGTGAACACCATCTTCATGCCGCTGCCCAGCATCACGGCGGAGAACTTCAATGACTACTACGACGCTTCCATGACCGTGCAAAGCACCTGCTTCGCCAACGGCAAGGACCTGCACCTCGTGCCGGACTCGTATTTCGAGCAGTTCTTCACCGGCGGCGAGCCGAGAGCCAAGGTTGAGATCGTCTCGACCAACGCCCAGCCGCAGTGAAATGCACCACGATGGGTGCTCGCGTTCAGCGCGGGCACCCATAAGGGAGTTGCGCATCGTGCGCGGCATTGCTTTTCAAAGGATCACACCCGTCTGGTATGAATGGTAGTCGCACTTTGACCGACTTGTCCCTCAAGACCATCCAACGAGTGGCCGGGCCTTTGGCCCCGTTTCTCCTCGCCTTCATCCTTTTCTTTGTCATAAACGTCTTCATTCCCGGCTATGCCAGCGTCATAAGCCTGCTGTCGCTTCTGCTGCTTTCCAGTCTGCTTGGCATCGCCTCGGTCGGCCAGACCCTGACGATCGTCATCGGCGGCTTCGACCTTTCGATCCCGGCTGTGATCGGCTTGTCTAACGTGCTGTTCGCGCTGCTTTACGGCGCCGGCTATTCCGCTTTTGCTGCGGCCGTGTTCATTCTAGCGCTGGCGACGCTGATCGGTCTGGCAAACGGCTTTGCATCCCGATACCTGCAGCTCAACCCGCTCGTGGTGACGCTGGCGAGTGGCTCGATCATCCTTGGCGCCATCTGGGCAGGGACGCATGGCGAGGTTTCGGGCTTTGTGCCTGATTGGCTCGTCAACATGGTTTCGGTTATCGGCAAGACCGGTCCCATCCCGCTGCCCGGCTCCGTGGTGATCTGGCTGCTCATCGCCGGCGGCATCCTATTCCTCGAGCGCAAGACCAAGCTCGGCCGCTGGATGTTCGCCGCAGGGGCAAATCCTCGCGCCGCCGAACTGGCCGGCGTGCCGATGCTGCTCGTCTGGATGAGTGTCTACGCGCTCAGTGCCTTCCTGGCAGCGACGACGGGCATTCTACTTGCAGGCTTCAGCGGAGCGGCCGATCCGACCGTCGGCGCAGCCTACCTCTTCACCACTGTCGCAGCAGTCGTCGTCGGCGGCACGCCGCTGACCGGCGGGCGCGGCGGCTATGGGCGCACAATTGCCGGCTGTCTTGTCGTAACAGAACTTAGCACCCTCCTTGTCGGTCTCGGGCTCGACCAGGCGGCACAGCAGATATTCCTCGGTTTCCTGATCGTCGGGCTCGTGGCGCTCTATGGCCGCGAACCGCATCTGAGTATGCGCATATGAACAGCGCGGTCCATCAGCGCGCGATAGAACCGCCCGCCGACCGCAAGGGCATGCCGCTGCTTCTGTCCGCGGATGGGCTTCGCCGGACATTTGGCGAAACGATCGCGCTTGATTCCTGCTCGCTGTCGATCCGCGAGGGCGAAATCCATGCCGTTGTCGGAGAGAATGGTTCGGGCAAGAGCACGCTGATCAAGATACTCAGCGGCATCGTCCGCGCAGAAGCGGGCACACTGGATTGGCTCGGCCGGCAAGCCAGTTTCGCGAATCCGCGTGCCGCGCAGGACGCCGGCATTGCTACGGTGTTCCAGGAGACGCTGGTCCTTCCAGACATGTCAATTCGTGACAATGTCATGTTGGGCCTGGACGGCATGATCCGTCGCAATATGACCCCCTTGCGCGAGCGCGAAGCCGTGCGGAAAGCACTGGCGGCTGTCGGTATCGGCAATCTTGATATCGAGCGGCTGGCCGGCACGGTATCGCTCGCCAACCGCCAGATGATCGGCGTCGCACGGTCTCTTATGCGGCCCTGGCGCCTGCTTATCCTCGATGAATCGACCTCCGCGATCGATATCGAAGACCGCGATCGTCTCTTCGAAGTGCTACGAAGTTTCCGTGGCGAAGGGCGATCGATCCTATTTGTCTCGCATCGCATGGACGAGATTCACGCCCTTGCCGATTGCACGACGGTACTTCGATCTGGCCGGAGCGTCGCATCGCTGGAGCGCGGCGCAGTATCGAGCGAAATCCTGCTCGACCTGATGTCGACGCGCGAAGGTGCGCGGGCGGCGGAAGGCGAAGGCTGCGGCGAGACTATTCCCGCCAATGCCGAGGTGATCGTCGGCGTGCGAGGCCTGTCGGTTCTCGAAGGCAAGCCGACACTGGATCTCGACCTTCGTCGCGGCGAGATCATTGGCGTGGGGGGGCTGGAGGGGCACGGCCAGGTCGCCCTGCTGGAGTGCATCGCTGGTCTGCGTCGCGCGCCCACGGGGACAGTGCACGTCGGGACCATGACCATACGGTCGCAACGCGACGCGGCGCGCGCGAAGATCGCGTTCCTGCCGCGCGACCGCAAATCCGAGGGTATCTTCGCCCCGCTGTCGGTGCTCGACAACGTGACCGTATCGGCGCTCGGCTCATTCGCCCGTTGGGGTGTGCTGGGCACAAGGAAGCGGATAGAGGTCGCCGGCGAGGTCACTCGGCGGACCAGGGTCAAGATGGCTGGGCTCGACACGCCGATATCGGCGCTGAGTGGCGGCAACCAGCAGAAGGCGCTACTCGGGCGTCTGATCGCCACCCAACCGCGTGTGTTGGTGTTGAACGATCCGATGCGTGGTGTGGATCTGGGTGCCAAGCGCGACCTCTACGAGGTGCTCAATAATCTCGCTTTGAGCGGCGTTTCCATCCTGATGCTGTCGACCGAACTGGTGGAACTGTGCCTGCTTTGCCACCGGGTGGTTGTGTTTCACGATCACGCCGTCAGCGCGATCGTCGAGCGCGGCGACCTTAGTGAACGCGCATTGATCGATGCGATGTTCTCGCAACGCCGACTGGAGACCTCGACATGAAGTGGCTCGGCGACCGCAGCTACGCATGGCCCGTGCTCATTGCGGTGGTCATTTTCACTGCTCTCAACGCCTTCGCTAGCCCCGCTTTTACCGATGTGACGAACTGGAACGGCATGCTCATCGGCGTGGCGCCGTTCATCATCACCGCCATGGCCCAGACCGCGCCCGTGCTTTCAGGAGAGGGCGGGATCGACCTTTCGGTCGGGCCGCTTGCGGGGCTCGTCAATGCCATGGTGACGTCGATCCTCGTGCCGAATGGGTGGGCCGATCCGGTGACAATCATCGGCGCTTCGCTGGGCGTCGGCATCTTGTCCGGCCTGTTGAACGGCTTCCTCATCGCAGTCGTGCGCGTCCAGCCGATAATCGCAACCTTGGGCACGTTCCTCGCCTTCCAGGGCATTACGCTAGAGATGCTGCCCATGGCCGGCGGTCTGGCGCCGCAATGGCTGCTCGGTCTTGCAGGCAGCTATGGCGGACTTTCGGGGATGCTCGTCCTGCTCATCGTGCTTGGCCTTGTCTGGCTGGCGTTCGAGCGGACAGGCTACCGCCGCAACCTGCTCGCCGTTGGAGGGGATGCGCGCGCTGCCTACGCATCGGGCGTCAATGTGGCGGGCGTGCGCATCATCGCCTACGTCATTGGCGGCGTGCTGGCGGCGATCGCTGGGCTGGTGTTTACCGCTGCCCTCGGTTCGGGTGATCCACGCGTCGGCGTTCCGTACACGTTGACCTCCATCGCTGCCGTCGCGCTGGGCGGCATCGCCTTGACCGGCGGGCGAGGGGGCATGCTGGGTGCAGCCGCGGCCGGCACGCTGCTCTTCCTGATCCAGACCCTGTTCACGCTGGCGCAGGTTTCGATCTTCTACATCCAGATCATGTACGGCCTGATCCTTCTGGTTGCGCTGACCTTGAACGCAGCCGGCGAGCGTGCGCGGCGCGGCCGTATGACAAAGCAGCTCGGCTGAGCCGCGTTGCCTCCGCGGCCAAGCAAGTCGTCGCGGCAAGCTTCGCGCATCGCGATGGTTGGATGCTCAACCACGACTTAGCGCCCAAAGCCGTTTGACCTAGACCAATTCATGTCGGTCTTATCGGCCGGTTCTTTTGGGAGGAGATCATGAACATGCTACCAGCTTCGCTGGCACGGCGCGGCGTGGCCGCAGTTGCGTTTTTGGGTGTCTGCGTCTTGGCTTCGCTAAGCGCGGCCGGTGCCGCCAGCGCCCAGGACAAGCCGCGCATCGTCATGCTGGGCGGCCCGCTATGGGATCCCTTTTTCGGCGCGATGAAGAAGGGCGGCGACGACGCTGCTCGTGACCTCAATGTCGACTACCAGTGGATCACCGGCACCGATCCCAACAATTTCGTCGCCGACTACGCCAAGCTGGTGAAGCAGGCCGCGAGCCAGAAGCCGGCCGCCATGGTCATAGGCAACTACTTCCCGGACACGCTCGACCCCATCATCAAGGAGATCACGGCCAGCGGCATCCCGGTCATCATTCAGCATGATGGTGGCGCTTCCTGGCGGGATATCGGCGCGATTTCATACGTAGGCTTCAGCGCCCGTGACCTCGGTCGCGCGGTTGGTGAGAGGGAGATCAAGGCCGGTGCAAAATTCGGCCTTTGCGTCAATCACGTTCCCGGCAACACCACGCTGGACCTGGATTGCCTCGGCTATAACGATGCCTTCAAGGCGGCCGGAGGCGACTCCAAGGTCCTGACCATCCAGTTCTCCGATGCCAGCAACCCCACTTTTGTCAGCAGCGCCATCCGTGGTGCGCTGCAAAGCGATCAGAGGATCGATGCGATCTGGACCATTGGCGCCGTGCAGGGCGTTGCTTCCGTGGAGGCCGTCAAGCAGAGCGGAAGAAAGATCGTCAATGCTTCGCTCGGCCTGTCGCTCGGCTCGCTCGAAGCCTTGAAGAACGGCGACCTGCTCTTCATCGCCGACCTGCAGCCATATCTCGACGGCTACTACGCCTTGCTCGCGGCATACCAGTATGTGCAATACAAGATGCTGCCAATGGGTCAGATATCAACCGGTCCGCTGATGATCACCAAGGACAATGTTGACGAGGTGCTGAAAGTCAACGGGACCTATCCCGGCGTCAGAGGGGCGTCCTGATTACGCGCCAGCTCCCTGCGATCGTGGCGCGCCCGAGATCCTGCCTTCACTGTCCCTCGGATCTTCTCAACCAATCCCAGCACTTGCCGGATGACGCTCATGACATTGGAAACCCAGGCGCTGCGTGACGCATCGGCCGCCACCTCCCGGCCAATGCGGAGCTGGTCTCCGTCCAGTCTAGTGCGCAGACCCGAGTTCGGTGCCTTCGTAGCCACCGTTTTCGTCTATGCTTTCTTCGCGGCGACGGCCTATCGGTACGGCTTCGTAACCTTCGACGGCACCGCCGGATGGCTCAACACCGCAGCCGAGCTCGGCATCATCGCCATACCGGTCGGCATTCTCATGGTTGCGGGCGAGTTCGACCTGTCGGTCGGCGCGGTGGTAGGCGCGGCGTCGATCACGGTTGCGATCGGCACGACATTGTTTGGCTTTTCCGTGTGGCTCATGATCTCAGCCGCCCTTGCACTTGGCCTGGCTGTCGGCGTCCTGAACGGTCTCCTTGTCGTGCGCACCGGGTTGCCGTCCTTCATCGTGACGCTTGCCAGCAGTTTCAGCATAGGCGGCCTGTCACTTGGCCTGGCGCGGCTGCTCAGCAACACCACCTCGGTCTCGGTGAAGTCGACACCGCTTTCAGACGCTGTCTTCGCATCGAACTGGGGCCAGGCAAACATCTCGATCCTGTGGTGGTTCGCCATCACGATCTTTGGCGGTTGGGTACTGGCGAGGACCGCGTTCGGCAACTGGATATTCGCGACCGGTGGAAACCCTGTCGCGGCGCGCGGCGCCGGAGTACCGACAGGTTTTGTCAAGATCGTGCTGTTCATGATGACCGGTCTTGGCGCGAGCCTTGTCGGTGTCATCCAGGCGATCGGATATCATTCCGGCAACGCGACTGCCGGCCTCGGCTATGTCTTTCAGGCACCGATCGTCGCCGTAATCGGCGGCGTCCTGCTCGGCGGCGGCTACGGCTCCGCGTTCGGGGTGTTTCTCGGCACCGTCATTTTCGGCGTCATCAATATCGGCATCTTCTACACCGGATGGAGCACCGACTGGGTCCAGCTCTTTCTCGGCGTTCTGCTGATGGCGGCCGTGATCACCAATCACTACTTCCGGCGCCTCGCCATGAGCGCTGGCTAGCCGACAGCGCGAGGTTCTGCATGGCTTCTGAAAACCGCCCCCTCATCGAACTGCAAGGCGTCTCCAAGCGCTTTGCCGGCGTCCAGGCGCTTACTGACGTGTCTCTTAGCGTTCCAGCCGGGCAGGTGGTCTGCCTTCTAGGTGACAACGGTGCCGGCAAGTCGACATTAATTAAGATCCTGTCGGGCTTTCACGGTCCTAGTGAAGGCAAGATCCTACTTGATGGCGTGGAAACGCAATTCACCGATCCGCGCGATGCCCGAGCGCGCGGTATCGCCACAGTGCATCAGGATATCGGCACCATTCCGCTGATGAGCGTGGGCAGGAACTTTTTTCTTGGCGCCGAGCCCAAGAAAGGTGTCTGGCCGTTCCAGCGGCTAGACATCGAGAAGGCGAACCGCGTCTCCGTGGAGCAGATAAGGCGCTTCGGGATCACGCGTGTGCGCGACGGCAACCAATTGGTGGGATCGCTATCGGGGGGTGAGCGACAGGTGCTTGCAATCGGGCGAGCTATGTATTTTGGCGCCCGCGTCCTGATTCTGGACGAGCCGACATCGGCACTTGGTGTCAAGGAGGCCGCTACCGTGCTGCGCTTCATACAGGCGGCGCGTGCCGAGGGTGTCGGCATTGTCTTCATAACGCACAATGCACATCATGCCACGCTCGTGGGCGACCTGTTCACCGTCCTGATCCAGGGTCGTGTTGCGGCCAGTTTCAAGCGCGGTGAAAAGAGCAGCACGGAACTGCTGTCGCTGATGGCAGGAGGCGAGCAGATGGAGGACATAGCGGGCGAGCTCGCCGTTCTGGCGCCGACAGTTACGACAACGCCCCTGGGAGAGACGCAATAGTGACCACACGCGATGTGCATTCGATCGACGCCTTGCTTCGCAGGGCGGCGCAGCGCGGTGACGTGCCCGGCGTCGTTGCCATCGCGGTCGACAAAACGACCCGGCTGTATGAGGGCGCCTTCGGCCTGCGTAACCTTACCAGGCGCGCACCGATGACGCTGGACACAGTCTTCTGGTACGCATCGATGACCAAGGCCCTGGTGGCGACGGCGGCGATGCAATTGGTGGAGCAGGGGCGGGTCGCTCTGGACGAGCCGATCGGAAGCGTCCTGCCGTCGCTTGCCTCACCAGAGGTTCTCGATGGTTTCGACGCGAACGGCACGCCAATGGTGCGGCCGGCCAAGCGGCCGATCACACTCCGGCATCTGCTGACGCACACATCCGGCTATGGCTACGACATTTGGAATAAGGCGGTCGAGCGCTATATGCGCGAGAACCACATACCGCTGCTAGTCGACTGCAAGTTGAGTTCGCTCGCTCAGCCTCTGGTGGCCGATCCGGGCGAGAAATGGGAATATGGCATCAGCATCGACTGGGCCGGGCAGGTCGTCGAAGCTGTCAGCGGCCTATCGCTCGAGGACTATCTGCGCGAGCACCTGTTCGCGCCCCTTGGGATGCACGACACGGCGTTTCTGATAAAACCGGCGTGGCGCGAGCGCCTGGCGGACGTGCATCGCCGCCAAGCAGACGGCTCGCTTGTTCCGATCGAGCATGAGATCTCCCAGCAGCCCGAATTCTTCATGGGCGGCGGCGGCATCTACGGAACCGCTGGCGACTACGCGTCCTATATCCAGATGCTCTTGAATGACGGGCGAGCCAAGGATGGCACTGTCGTGCTCAAGCCGGATACCGTCGAACTCATGGGCCAGAATAGCATCGGCGACATCAAGGCAGGCGTGCTCACCTCGGTGTTGAAGGATCTCGCCAACGATACTGATTTTTTCCCTGGCATGCCGCAGAAATGGGGATTGAGTTTTCTGCTCAATACGAGTGATTCGCCCAATGGGCGTAGCGCCGGCAGCATGACCTGGGCTGGCCTTGCCAATACCTATTTCTGGGTGGATCGCTACAGAAGCATAGGCGGCGTGATCATGACGCAGATACTGCCTTTCGGGGATCCGATCACTCTGAAACTCTATGAAGGCTTCGAGCGCGGTCTCTACTTAGGACCGAGCAAACCTTCGTAGCGACGATCGCCCCCATCTCTCATCGCCGAACGCGATGGTTGCTTGGCAATTTACGATTTCCGTTCCTTCGGACCATGTCCTAAGAGACCTAATGGCGGTCGTCCGGTTCGCCATCTCGGCCGTTTTGGAGGATGGCGGTCGTGCTCCCAGGCTTCGCCGAGCGCTTGCGTTGACGGCCCGCTGAAGATTGGGCGCTTCTCCGCTCCGCTTGCACCCTCCCGAAGAACCTTGGGAATGTGACGTGACAGCAGCCAAACCACACTGCCAGCCGTCGGGTGCCTATCACATCGCCATCGGCGACATGACGGTGACTGCGGTCAATGACGGTACCTTTCAGGCCACTTTCGATATGATCGCGGGTATCGATCAGGAGGATTGCATCCGCATCGAAACAGCGGCGTTCCGTCCGGTTCCGCCCAAAATGACGATGAATGCCTTTCTGCTCCGGACCGGCGATCATGTGGCGCTTGTCGACACGGGCTGTGGAACGCGTTCGGGACCGACGTTGGGCATGGTCTGCCGGAACTTGGCGGCAATCGGCATTGTTCCCGCTGACATCGACACCATCCTGATCACGCACATGCATCCCGACCACATCAATGGGTTAATCGATGAAGCCGGTGAGGCTGTGTTTGCGAACGCAGAACTTGTCGTCAACGAGGCCGAGCTCCAGTTCTTTCGAGATCCCATGTCGCCCTCACGCTCACCCGATGGCGAACCGCAGGAATTTTTTGAAGGGTTCCGGCGGGCTACCCGGCCGTATGGAGAGCGCATCCGGACGGTTCGTGACGGACCCGTCATGCCAGGGGTCATTGCTGTCACACAGGCCGGCCATACGCCCGGCCACACCGGCTGGCTCATTGAATCCGGCGGTGATTCTGTAATGATCTGGGGCGACATTGTTCATATGCCGCATCTACAATTTACGGCGCCCCAGGCAGCAACGATTCTTGACATAGACCGCGATCTGGCTGTGGCTACCAGGCGGCGTGCCTTGGATATGGCGGCTGCAGACAGGCTTCGCGTAGCCGGCATTCACCTGGACTTTCCTGCCTTCGGTCATGTCGAGCGACGAGGCGGTGGCTATGCCTTCGTTCCGGAGGTCTGGCGCGCGGTTGTCTGACGATTTGGCGTCCCTCTGTTGGAGCGCCCCAATATCGATCTCTTGAAACTAGATGGGAGGAAGCAATGAATCCGGATCGCCGTCGGCTTTTGAAACTCGTGTCCGGTGCTGCGCTCGCTGGCGTTACGTCAACGGCACCTTTGCGGCCCGCCTTCGCGCAGCAGAAGCTGCGCATCGGATTGGTTGTCAAGGTCATGGGCATCAGCTATTTCGACGTGACCCGCGATGGTGGTCAGCAAGCGGCCGATGAACTAGGCAATGTCGAACTCGTTTACACGGGTCCGACCGCAGCGACCGTCGAACAGCAGATTGCGGTCATCGACGCGCTCGTCGCCCAGAAAATCGACGCTCTTGTCATCTCGGCCAACGACGCCACAGCCCTCATCCCTACAGGCAAGAAGGCGATGCAGCGTGGCATAAAGGTCATCTCCTTCGATTCTGCGATCGCGCCGGAAGGCCGCATAATGCATGTGAACGCCCCGCACGATGACTTAATCGGCGCCAATGACGTGCGCATGATCAGCAAGACGCTCGGTGGCGAAGGCGAGGTCGCAATTCTGTCGGCAACCTCGCAGGCAACCAACCAGAACCTCTGGATCGAGAAGATGAAGGAGGAGTGGCAGAAGGAGAAATATGCCAAGCTAAAGCTGGTCGGCGTGGTCTATGGCGACGACGCGGCGGACAAGAGCTATCGCGAGGCGCAGGGACTCATAAAAGCGTACCCAAATTTGAGGGCCATTATCTCGCCGACCGCCGTCGGCATTGTCTCCGCCTGCCGGGCGGTTACCGATGCAGGTCAGTTGGGCAAGATATTTGTTACGGGCCACGGCCTGCCTTCGGAGATGAAGCCAAACGTGCTTTCCGGTGTGACCGATACGTTCCAGCTTTGGAGTCCTGCTGATCTCGGCTACGCGGCCGTCATGTATGCCGGCATGCTCGCGCGTGGGCAAACCGACGGTGCAGCCAACAGCACCACCAAGATCGGTCGTCTCGGCGACATGACCGTGGAGGCGGACGGCAGCGCTTATCTCAAGGACCTGTTGGTATTCGATAAGTCGAACATCGAAGAGTGGGCGACGAAATTTTAAGCGTCAGGAGTTTCGGACGCCTGGTTGTGCGTGATCTCGAAGCGAACCAAAGTTTCGTCAACGGGCAAACTCTCGCGCTTTACGGGAGGTCGTGATTGCGGGCTTTTAATCAGCCGATCTGAACGAAGTTTGCCCCGGGGACACTTGCCGCAGGGGAAGTTTCGGCGCTCTGGGCCGGCATGCCGATCCGATCGTGCCGTTCGGATTCCTACCGGGCGGCACTGGGCTGAAGCTTCTGCGCTACGGGCGTGTCCGTGACGACCTTATCCTCGACGCAGAGCGCTTCTGTCTGGACACAGAAATTCGCCTTGTCAGTAGGGTGCAAGGGAATTGCTCCGTGGAGAGGGCGAACAGTTCGCAAATGATTCCGCGATACGCGGCGAACCCTAGTACCCTGCTGCAGCCAGCCCGTCAGCGTGCATCTCCAAACGCGATGACATGTTTTCCATATGAGACTCCCTCACGCCGGCAGTTGCGGTAAAAACCCTGGAAAAGAACCCGAGCCACAGAATTGGGCTGAGCCCACGGTGTAGGCGGATATTTGTCGTGGGGGAGGAGCGTTGCCGCAACCCTACCATTTGCGCCATCGCCAGACAGTCTGGTTGGCGGCGATTATGCGCCCGAACCCTTGGTTCACGACAATCCAAACCGCCTTAAACGACAAATATTAATGAGGAGGAATTAATAAATGCCAATGAAGACACTTGCTGCTGTCGGCCTGACAATAGCTATCGCTCTGACCGGTACTGTCCCGACATCAGCCCAGATGAAGAGCAGCACGTTCAACATTCTGATGCTGACTGATCTTTCCTCGGTCTATTCAGAAACCTCAGGTCCAGGTGATGTGGAATTCGCAAAGATGGCGGTCGAAGATTTCGGTGGCAAGGTCAACGGGGTTCCGATAAAAGTCATCGTCGTCGACAACAAGCTTGATCCGGCGCTGTCCGTCAACAAGGCACGCGAGATCATCGATTCCCAGGGCGTGAATCTGATAACGGACGTGTCGAGCTCGGCGGCCGCGATCGCTGTTGCCAAGCTTGCCAACGAACGACACATTCTGACGACTTTCGTCAGCCCAGGAACCATGGCACTTTCCAACGAGGCCTGCGGTAAATACACTTGGCACTACGGTTACGATACTTCAGCCATGTCGGTCCCAGTCAAACAAATGACCAAGGAGGGCACTAAGAAGTGGTACTTTATCGCGGCTGACTTTGCCTTCGGTAAATCTCTGCTCGATTCTTTCTCAAAGGCTGTCAAGCAGAATGGCGGCGAAATCGTCGGGGTGGACATGGTGCCGTTCCCCAATGATGATTTCTCAAACTATCTCCTGAAAGCGCAGGCGGCGGGCGCGCAGGCCATCGGCATTCTTGAATCAGGTCAGGACCTGCGCAACGCGGTCAAGCAGGCACGAGAGTTCGGATTGATGGACGCAGGTATAAAGATTGTTCCCGGCCAGTTGAATCTGTCGGACGTCAAAGCTCTTGGCCCAGACACTTGGGCTGGCGTTAACGCCGCGCTGATCTGGTATTGGGATCTGGACGACGAGACCCGGAAATTCGCCAAACGCTTCCATGAGAAACTGAATTTCTATCCCGGCGACATACACGCCGGGAACTATTCCGCCGTCTATCAGGTGCTGAAAGCGGTCCAGGAACTCGGCACCGACGATCCCGACAAGGTGACGAAAGTCCTTGAAGGCCGACGTTTCAGCGACATGTTCGCGAAGGACGCGCTCATGCGCAAGAGCGACCATCTTGTGGTCAAGCGCACCTTCGTCGGTCAGGTCAAGCCCGCGTCGGGCGTGAAGAACGATAGTGACTTTTTTGATATCACCGGCTCGGTTCCAGGTGACGAGGCGTATTATCCGGAGACGGACAGCACCTGCAAGCACGACTGGGAGTAGGACGACATAGTTCCCGGCATCGGTTTATCGACGTCGCCGGGACGCATCTGGCCTGCAGAGATCCGGAGTTCTACCTAATGTCATATTATGCGATATTGCTCTTCAATGGGCTGGTGACCGGCGGGGTCCTGGCGCTGATGAGCCTCGGAATGAGCATCATTTTCGGCATGATGCGCGTGGTCAATTTTATGCATGGCTCCATGTTCATGCTTGGCGCCGTCACCGCGTTGGTTCTGGGGTCTCAATTCGGCCTCTCGTTGTGGGTCGGCTTCCTCGTTTCAGCCGTCTTTGTTGGCACGACTGGCATCGTGCTGGAACGGCTGCTTATACGGCGCCTCTACGGCCTCGACCTTGCGTATGTTCTGATCCTAACGTTCGGCCTCTCGCTGATCATGCAAGACGTCGTCCGGATATTCTACGGTGTGACGTCCGCGCCCTATCTTGTGCCCGACCTTCTCAAAGGTGCCGTCAACCTTGGGTTCGTCTCCTATCCGAAATATCGTCTCTTTGTCGTCATAGTATCGATCGGCTTGTGTTTCGGTACATGGTTCGCGCTGGAGCGTACCCGTTTGGGCGCCCTTATCCGGGCGGCCTCGGAGCGGCCCGATCTCCTCAAATGCTTCGGTGGGAACGTACCCCTCCTCATTTCCGGGACATTCTTCTTTGCCTCGGCTCTGGCCGGGCTGGCTGGGGCGCTCTCCGCGCCGTTGCGCAACGTGTCACCCTTCATGGGCGAAGAGATGATCAATTTCGTCTTTGCTGTGGTCGTTGCCGGCGGGATGGGGTCGATTGCCGGCTCGGTGGTCATGGGCTTTGCATCCGGTCTCGTCTCGGCCATCGCAGCGATCTTCTATGCCCCGGCGTCCACCGCAGTCATTTACATCCTTATGCTTGTTGTGCTGCTGGTGCGGCCCGGCGGTATCTTCCAGGGCATCGACATCTCTCATTTCGCGCTTCACTACACACCGATGACGGAGCGCGCGCGACAGGTATTCCTGAGCAGGCCTGCCGCCTTGGTCGCGCTTGCTGCCGCCCTTCTGCTTCCTTGGGTGATCTATCCGGTCCTGGCGACCGATATCATCCTATGGGGATTGTTCGCCCTCGGTTTCGATCTTCTGTTCGCATTCGGTGGCCTGCTATCTTTCGGACAGGCGGCCTATTGGGGCACTTCCGCTTATGTCACCGGCATTCTGATGGTTAAGCTCGGGGTCCCGATGCTACTTTCCGTGCTCACGGGTGTCGCCGCCAGTACGGCTGTCAGCCTCCTCTTCGGCTTGGTCGTCGCGCGAAAGAAGGGGATCTATTTCTCGATGATCACTTTCGCGTTCGCATCGATCGTATATTTCATCATCAACCAGTTTCCCGACTTTACGGGGGGCGAGGATGGCCTGCATGGGCTGGTTCGGCCGACACTCCTGGGGCTGGATCTGGGCGATGATAGGGTCTTCTACTATGTATCTCTGGGCGCTGTGGCACTGGTGGTCTACGCCATCCTACGGCTTCTCAAATCGCCTTATGGGCTCGCGCTTCTCGGCGCTCGCGAGAACGAGCAGCGCTTAATGAGCATTGGGTACAATGTATACAGCCTGCGAGTGAAGGCTTACGTGTTTTCGGCTTTGGTATGTTCGATCGGAGGCGCTTTTTATGCGCTGAACCATCAGTTCGTTACGCTCGAGATGGTCAGCTGGCGGGCGTCCGGAGAGCCGGTCATGATGACGCTTCTGGGCGGAGCAGGCACCATTTTCGGGCCATTCGTTGGCAGCGGCGTCGTCCTGATGATGCGCAGCACGCTTTCGTCGATAACGGACAGCGGCAGCCTGTTCCTTGGCATTTTGTTCGTCACCATTGTGCTTCTGTTCCGCCGCGGCATACTCGGCGAAATCGTGCATTATTCCGTTGACCGCGTTCCACCCGCCGAAATGTCTGGCTCGGACAGGCGATATGCATCGAAGCCCGATCGGGTTGTCGCTACGGGAGATGCAGCCGATGCCTGATTGTGGCCAGAACATTGGCGAGAGCGCTGGCGGAACCGTGATGCCGCTACTGGAACTGCAGTCCGTCACGATGAGTTTCGGCGGCTTCAAGGCGATCAATGACTTAAGCCTGAAATTCGAGAGAAAGCCGGTTTACGGCATCATCGGCCCTAATGGGGCCGGCAAGACGACTTTGTTCAACGTCTTGAGCGGGTTTTATCGGCCGAAGCGTGGTCGGCTGCTGTTCAACGGCCAGGACATGACTCGTTTACGAGCCGAGCAGTTTGCTCGCCAAGGTATCGTGCGCAGCTTTCAGATCACGAGCATCTTCCCCAATCTCTCGGTCATGGACAATGTCGTGCTGTCGGTGCAGCGCCGAGCAGACGGGGGTACGAAGGCCTTCGCAAAGATCGACTGGCATGAGGATCACCGGCCGGAAGCGTCGGCACTGCTGGATCAGGTCGGAATTCCGTCCTCTTTGCGCGGTCGACCCGCAGGGGACCTGCCATATGGCCGCAAACGCGCCTTGGAGCTCGCGATTTCCCTGGGAGCACACCCAACGATTCTCCTTCTCGACGAACCAACCGCTGGGATGACGACGGCAGATGTATCGCGTACGACGGACCTCATTGCGCAACTGTCCGTCGACCGCATGATCATCGTCGTGGAGCACAACCTCGGTGTCATCGCAAATGTCGCCGATGAGATCATTGTATTGCAGCAGGGGGCGCTTCTAACGCGCGGTCGCTACGCCGACGTCCGACAGGATCCCCGGGTGATAGAAGCCTATTTGGGAAAGCGCCATTGAGCATGCTGGAGATAACGGATCTCGACGCCTATTATGGCGAAAGCCATATTTTGCAGGGCGTCAACTTGTCTGTCCAGACTGGCGAAGTGGTAACGTTGGTGGGGCGAAACGGTGCCGGCAAGACCACGCTGCTGAAGTCGATCATCGGCGATATTCCCCGACGAACCGGGAGCATCCGCTTCATCGGAACCGAAATCATCGATCTCTCGCCTGAGCGGATTTGCAAGATGCGGGTCTGTTTTGTGCCGGAAGACCGCGGAATTTTCTCGACGCTGAACGTATACGAGAATCTGACGATCGGCCGTGCGAACGGAGACACCGCCTGGCCGCTCGACCGGATCTATGAGTATTTCCCGATCCTCAAAACCCGGCGCTCGCAAAAGGCCGCGTCGTTGTCGGGTGGGGAAAAGCAGATGCTAGCGATAGCGCGGCCCCTTTACATGGGCGCTTCGTTTCTGATGCTCGACGAGCCGACAGAGGGGCTGGCACCTGTCGTGGTCGATGCGATCGGTGCACTGATCAAAGATATCAAGTCCACGGGACTGACCATTCTCTTAGTCGAGCAGAATCTTCAATTCGCCGCCGAGGTCGCCGACCGGTACTACGTAATCGAAAATGGAAAAATCGTCAGAGAAATGACGAACCATCAGATGGCCGAAGATCAACAAAGTCTTCTCGATCACCTCGGAGTGTGAGGCACGACCAGGATGTTGTCGAGCTCCGGATGGCAATGGTGAATCAAACCTTATGACAACGCCCATCCTCGAGCTTCGCTGCCCGACCGCGAAAACGCCGGGCACGCTCATGCGCGCTGTCGCCGATCCTGGCCTGCGCTGTCCCAGGACTTCTCGATCGCAACGACACAGCCGAGTTACGCGCGAGGGCCAAGCCAATTTAGCGTTATGGTCAAAATGCAGTGATTGATCTTCTCTGTGGATTGCACTGAGGCACCCCTCCCAAAAAACTAGTTGTCTTCTTGGTCTTAGGTTCGCCGGACCATACGAGAGAATAAGAAGGAAACCGGTTGGCTAACCATCCTCTACGCATTGATTGTATATGCAAAGTTGACCCGCAGAGGCTAAAACAGTCGTTATTCGTCAGTGGTTTACGAAGCGGTTCGTCCATTTTGATTCAGGAAGCTGATCCAGCTATTTTGCTGCCCGAATTTAACTCATACCGAATGGCAGCTTTGCGCCCAATATCGGCCGTTCGGCCTCACCGGCATCGATCCCCCCAAAAGCGGCCGTTCGTTCCTCCGGGCAAGCGGTCGCTTAGGAATGCCTGGCTTCGGATAATCCAGTCAGTCCGCTTTGTGGGAACGGTGGGTCATAAGCAGCCGCATAGATTGGCTGAGAACGCCGTTGGCGGATGAGCATGGGAACGCGTTCCATTACCGGCGACGGCTTTCCGCCAGATGTCGGCTACACCGACGTTCGCCCCCGCAATGACGCGTCACCTATGAACTCGGTCGGAGACAGTCGTTGTAGGGCGAGAACGTAGCGTTCCGACGCATCCGGAGGAGTTTTCAATTGAGATTAAACGAACAAGCCCGGCCGTGAAGTCAGACGTCCGGCGGCCGAAACTCACGTACGACCTCGAACACGCCGGGCTCGAAAATCACAGTTACCATGATCTCTCGAAGCGCGCTCATCGAGCTGCTGCCTGCGCGCATCGCCTGATATTCCGCGAGGCTTCGCCAGCGCGCATACATCACAACCCGCTCGCCATCCAGGCTCAGATGCAGTGTCGCGCCTTCGAAGCCAAGGGCCGTCGCGACCGACTCTTCTGTGACTTTGGTTAGCAGAGCTATCAATTCCGCCGGATCTTCTGCCTTCAACCGGAAGGTGTTGATCAGAATCACGCGGCGCTGTTGTTTCGGCATCACGAAGCCCTTCCTTCCACTTGCGGCTGTGCGTCTTCAGAACCTGAGGCCGCCGCAGCTTGCAGCACGGCTTGCAGTTCCTGGTCGAGACGCTGCGCGACGACGTCAACCAGCGGGTCGCCGAACTGGCGGAAAACGGCGGCGGGCCGGTCGTACTCGAACGCCGAGCCTTCTCCGTCCTCTCGCAACAGGACGCGGATGGGTGCGTAAATCCCGGCGGAAAGCTGGTGGCGGGTCATCTTCGAGGCCGTAAGCGGGTTGCCAATGTCATACTGGATGGAGCGCCGCTTCTGGCCTGCGATCGCCAACAGCGCGCCATGGTCCCGGAAGCCGAAAATCGACAGGTTCGCCGAAGCTTCGAGCTCGCGCAAAGCGCGCTCGGCCTCGCCGTATCGCAGTAGTGTGAATATCCCATCGTCGATCCGCGGGACGAGGCTCTCAAGCCTGGCCTTCGTCTCGGTGAAGGGATTGGCGGATCGGATGGTGATGTGCTCGTTTGTGAACGGGCGTGTCTCGACCGTGGGGGTGGCCATTGGCTGTCTCCAAATGATGAGGGGCGGGATTTCGAGAGCGATTAGAAGGTTATTGCCTAGCCCTGAGGGCCTTCTCCACGCGCGCCGCGAGACCGAGGAGCGCGCGGTCCTCGCTTTCTGGCCCGTCGAGCTCGAGGCCGATCGGGAGGTCATGACTGTCGAGACCGATCGGCAGGCTGACCCCGGGTAGTCCAGCAGCGCTGGCGGGAATGGTGTTGTTGGCCAATACCCGGAAATCAACCTCCTGGTCGCCCACGGTGAATTGCATCTGGCGCTCAACCCTCGGTGCCGTGCAGGGCGTCGTCGGGAAGATCAGCGCGTGGGCACCATGCCGCGTGAAAATCTCGCTCATGCGTTCCTTCACCGCCAGGCGGTCGGCAGTCAGGGCGTGATAAGCCTGCTCACTCAGGTAGCCCGGCGCGCCGGGTATGACGAAGTGGTCCCAGGCGTCCTTCACGCCTGCGCGCAGACCCACGTGCAGATCCTCGAAGGCGACGGGGATCGCGTGTCGCTCCAGGAAATCGCTGAGCGAGGCCTTGGTCTCGCGGAAGAAGAGGCTCCACGTGGTCCGCAGGGCCAGCGCCTGGAAGTCCCCACCGAGATCGATCTCGACGATTTCGGCCCCCGCCTCGGCGAGGCGCAGGAGCGTGTTGCGGAACCGCGCCTCGACCTCGGGGTCCACTGCGTTCAGGTACTGGCGCGGCGCAAAGGCGAAACGGGTCCCCTTGAGATCGGCGCGACAGTCCAGCTCCGCCGCCGGCGCACCGGTGACGACCTGATCGATCAGGACGCAATCCTCGACGCCGCGGGCGAAGACCCCCGTCGTATCGAGTGTGTGAGAGATCGGCGCGACCCCTCCGCGCGGCCAGCGCCGGGTTGTCGGCTTGAACCCCACGACGCCGCATAGGGAGGCGGGGACGCGGATTGACCCGATCGTGTCCCCGCCCAGCGTCGCCGGAGCGAGGCCGGCGGCGACCGCCGCCGCCGAACCGCTCGACGAACCGCCTGTTACATGGTCGGGTGCATGCGGGTTTCCGACCTGGCCGTAAGGGCCGTTTTCGCCAGTCAAGCCATAAGAAAGTTCGACCAGGTTGGTCTTCCCAAGCACGATCGCGCCTGCCGCCTTGAGCGTCGCAACGGCGTCCGCGTCCTCAGTTGGCTGGAAGTCTTTGAGCGCACCGACGCCCAGCGACGTGCGCACGCCTGCCGTGAGATAGCTGTCCTTGATGCCGAGAGGAACACCGAGCAGCGGCGCGTTCACGCCCTTGGCGCGGGCCTTGTCGGCTTCGCGGGCTGCGGAGAGGGCGCCAGGCTCGTCCAGGGTGATGAAAGCTCTCAGGCCCTCTTTCCGCCGCGCCTTGGCGAGAAGGGCAGAAACATAGTTTTCGGCGCTGATCTCGCCCCGGCGAATGGCTTCCGCCGCGCCCGACACGCCCAGCCGTGTGAGTTCTACCGCTTCTGGCACATTGGCATCGATGGCTCTGGTCTGCTGGTTCAGCATGAGGCCTCTCCTCTCATTAGAGATCAGTTAGATGTTGTGTAACATCTATTTGGATGTCATATAACATCTAACCTGTCAAGGCTCGTTCGTGAGTGGTAGCGAGGAAGCGTCGTTGAGGAAGTCAAACAAGGAAGCCGCTGAAACCCGGCGCGCCATCGTTGCGGCGGCCGCTGACTACATCCGGCGCACGGGCATCGCCGAGGCTAGTCTTTCGGACGTTATGGCTGCTGCCGGCCTCACCCACGGCGGCTTCTACAAGCATTTTCGCAACAGGGAGCAGCTAATAGCCGAGGCGCTCGTCGCTGCGGGCAACGCATCTGCGGACATGCTCGGCAAGGTCCGGGCAGAAAAGGGGCGGAACGCTGCGTTGGACCGCTACCTGTCCCCTGAGCATCGCGATGCGGGTACGCCTACCTGTCCAATGGCGGCGTTGGGGAGCGAAGCTGCCCGGTCCTCAGGTAAGACGCGGGCGGCGGCGGTGGCTGTCGTCGAAGAGATGATCGACGCGCTGGCCGAAGATCGATTTTCTGGGGAGGCCCGCGGCGAAGCCATGGTGGACTACGCCACCATGATCGGCGCAATGACCTTGGCCCGAATCGCGTCGGGGACGCCACTATCGGAGGAAATCCTTGAACGTGCAAGGAAGCGCCTGCGTCGATAGGCGCGCCCCGTCTGGACAGCGCCGTGACCGGCCCACTCGCGGCCTGCGGGCTGAACGTCCGTTACGGAAGACGGCCGCCCCAGCGTCGGTGCAGGACGGCCGCTCTCTGACTGACTAGGCCACGTACTACCCGATGTCCAAAGCTGGGAACCAGCCGATGAAGGCAGCTTTCGCGCGCTGATCGTCCAAAGGCTGGCTGTCCGTAAACCGGCCCCAGAACTGTCGTCCGCAACGCGCCTGAAGTCGGCCATCGAACTTATAATGGCCGCCGTCCAGAAGCGGACATCCAAGCGGCTAGCCGCAATGGCACCTTCGCGCCCAACAGCGGCCACCCTCCCCTTGCTGGTACACCCCCTTCTACTGGTTACAAGCATCGGAGCGGG
Source organism: Mesorhizobium sp. M7A.F.Ca.CA.001.04.2.1 (assembly GCF_003998485.1). Lineage (NCBI taxonomy): Bacteria > Pseudomonadati > Pseudomonadota > Alphaproteobacteria > Hyphomicrobiales > Phyllobacteriaceae > Mesorhizobium > Mesorhizobium sp. M7A.F.Ca.CA.001.04.2.1. Next base: position 89,831 of record NZ_RZQT01000002.1, on the reverse strand, counting down.
CGTGGACAGGCTGCTACGCGCGTTACCCGGGCTGCGGCTTCGAACTCGGTGCGGGGCTTATTTGGCGAAGCGGCTTCGGAATTCGGTCGTGGTGCTGCTGTGGGGGAAGGGTTCGGTCCGGATCGGCACGCTGAGAAAGGCGCGCAGGTTCGGCCATTGGATAGAGCAGCAGGCGCGACCGCCGAAAATTTTCGTCTCTATGACGGCCCGGCCAAAACTTTGCGGGTCGGTGTCGCCCATGGCGTTGAAGATCGTGGCGCGTGCGCTCCTATACCAGTCCTCGGGGTTGCGAACGGTGAGGATGAGCTTGGCGTCGGGGAAATACTCGGCGAGTTCGCGCCAGAAATAGGCCGTCGGCCAGTCGACTGCCGACTTGTAGCCGACATAGACGACGTCCCAATCCACCGGCTCGCGGCGCCCGGCGGCGCGGATCAGGTCGCGGTGCTCGGCGTTAGAGTTGACGTCCTCCATGTGAACCGAGCATTTCAAGCGCCAAGTTCAGAGTGTGCGTGCCGGTGCGGCCGAACCCAGCCCCGATAACAGGTAATGCCATGCGATCCTCCTGTGGGCGGGAGCGGATCATAGATTGCAGAGGGTGGAAAGGGAGGATGGTCCTAGCTCTCAATCCAAGAGGCCAAATCGGCATGTCGAGCGATGCGGCGAACTCGCTCTGCCCGAAGGCTACATAGCGGGCCGGCCGGTTACGGCGCCGATAGCGATCCGAGCCGCAGGAGCTAGGCCGGCAGCCTTTGTTTCCAGCATAGCCCCGATAAGGGTCGCTTCGGCCAATTTCGGGGGCACCAGTTGGTCGTGTGTCCGCATTCTCGTTACACAGCCGTTCCATCATAGTTCCCTTCAAGTTGCGAGGGGGGCGGCGGCGGATGTCCGTGCCGTCTGCTGTGTTTTCAGGGTGGAATCAAACGGCCTCGGTCGCGGCGGCTTGCCGGACAAGCGCCGCGATCACCTCCACAAGAGGTGTCTTGCCTTTGACGCTGTTCTGTCCGTTATCTTTGAAGTCGATCCAGCCTTCGTTGAAGCCGTCGAGCATGCGCATGCGCGGCTGTGGGTTACGCGTACCCTGGGCACGGAACAGGCCCTCCCAGCTTTCCCGCGGGACGATCTCCACCCGCACCGGATGCCCGAGTGCCGACGCGAAGGCATTGGCGAGATCGTTGGGCGAGACCCGCGACGGGCCTTCAAGTTCCACGACCCGCTTGCCGGTCCACCCCTCGCGGATCAGATCGGCGGCAAGCCGGCCGATATCCTGCGTCGCCACCATGGCGAAGGTCTTGTCAGCCGGCTGGAGGAAGCTGTGCAGCACGCCTTCGTCGCGGGCCGGCGCGACGTCCCAGGCCGCATTTTCCATGAACCAGCCGGGCCGCAGGAAGGTGACGGGAAAATCGAGCTCGCCGAGGGCTTCTTCCAGCATCGCCCGTTGGCTCAACAGATTGTCCACTTCCCCGTCGGCGCCGATGGTGGAGAGGCAGACGACCCTTTCCGGGCGCGCAGCAAGGAGAGCGGTCGTCAGCACCTCATTCCGCTTGGCCGCTTCCGGATAGCCGGGCGCAGGGTCGAATTCCGACGGCGGCAGAATGAAAACGCCAGTGGCGCCCTTGAAGGCGGCAGCAAGCTGGGCGGCGGCGCCCATCTCGGCGAAGGCGATTTCACACCCGCGCTTGCGCCAGATTTCCGCCTTGGCGGGATCGCGCAGCACCGCACGGACCGGTTCTCCGGCTTCGATCAGGGCTTTCGCCAGCGCGCCGCCGACCTTGCCAGTTATTCCTGTAATCGCATACATGATATGTCTCCTTGTGTTGAAATCGGGATGGATCAGGCGAGGCCGTCGTAGAGGCCGCGCTCGAATGTGCCGTAGAGCTTCACGACCTTTTGGTCGTAGAAGGGCAGGAGCTGGGTGAAGATGGCGCCGGTCACCTTCCTGACCGGGTCGAGCCAGAAATAGCAGTTGAGCAGGCCGGCCCAGGAAATGCTGCCTGCCGACCGACCGTTCGGACCGGGCAGCGTGTTGATGTCGAACGAATATCCCCACTTGTGGGGCTCGTCGGGAAACTGGTCGAAGCTCCGCGAATAGGCAGGCTGGGCAGTCCTCATGGCATGGACGTCGAGGTCGCCGATCTGGTTGCGCATCATCGACGCGACCGTTTCCGGCTTCAGCACCCGTACGCCTTTATGAGTGCCTCCGTTCAGCAGCATCCGCAGGAAGGCCATGTAGTCGCGCGGTGTACTGAAGCCGCCGCCGCCGCCCATGAAGAATTCCGGCCGCTGCGGCATTTCGAAGGGCGCGGGCGTCAGGCCGCCGTCTTCGCGACGGTTATGGAAGGTGGCGACCCTGGCCTTCTGCTTGCTTCCGATCAGGAAGCCTGAATCGGTCATGCCGAGCGGGGCGAAGATGTTCTCGCGGAAAAAGACTTCCAGTGACTGGTCGCTGACCGCCTCAACCAGCTTTCCGACCCAGTCCATGCTGATGCCGTATTGCCAGCGTTCGCCGGGGTCGAATTCGAGCGGTGCCAGGAAGGCGCCGTTCTTGCACGTGGCGATGTCCGGCATGCCGGTGACGTTCTCGTAGCGGGTTAGTGCATCGCTCCAGATCGAATAGGTATAGCCGGAGGTGTGTGTGAGCAGGTGACGCACCTTGATGGCCCGCTTGGCCGGACGCAGGCGCGGCTGGCCGTGGCCGTCGAAGCCCTCCAGCACCATCGGATTGGCGAGTTCCGGCAGATATTTCGCCGCATCGTCCTCGGGATTGATCCTGCCCTGCTCGATTAGCTGCATGCAGGCCGTGGCGGTGAAGGCCTTCGTCATGGACAACAGCCAAAATACCGTATCGGCGCGCATCGTTGCTCCGGTGGCCGTACTGGCCTTTCCGAAGGTTCCTTCGTAGATCATGCTGTCTGGTCCTGCCGCGGTGGCAACGACGCCGGCGACGATCCCGTCGCGCACCGCCTGTTCCATGGCCATGTTGATGGACTTGAAGTTGCCGGACCGCGCTTGCCGGTTGGCCGCCAGTGCGTGAACCGGCGTGTTCACCGCGGCGGCGCCCGCCGCCAGCAAAAGGCCGCCACGCGCCAACAGGCTTCTGCGTGAGATCGCATTCATGGATGAATTCCTTCTCGCAAGGTCGGAGACTTCCGCGGTCCGGTGTGCCGCCGGCGCCGTCCCGGCGCTCAAAAATCATCTATGGGAAGCGACGCGATGATTCACGCGCAATAAAATCAAAGATAAGATGACTCAAAATCATCATGATGGGCCATTAACGATCATCGACCTTGCAACGGAGTTAGGGCATGAGTTTCGACACGCGGCTGCTGACCGGGGTCGGCGTTTTCGGGGCGGTGATGGAAGCGGGCAATTTCGTGCGGGCCGCGGATGTTCTCGGTCTCACGCCATCGGGGGTCAGCCGTGCGGTGGCGAGGCTCGAACAACGTGTCGGTGTCAGGTTGTTCGACCGCAATCCGCGCGAGGTCACGCTGACGGAGGAGGGCGCGCGCTTCCATGCCCGGATAATGCCGCTGCTGGCCGGACTGGAGGAGGCGGCCTCCGAAGCCGCCGGTTCGGCGGCATTCGTGGGCGGGCGGCTCAGGGTATCGATCGATCCCTGGTTCGCGCGAATGGTGCTGGCGCCGAGGATCGGTGAATTCCTGGCACGCTACCCCGCACTGTCGCTCGATCTGACCACCAGCAACTATCGCGAAGAGTTGATGAGCGGCGCGGATGTCGCCGTGCGCTTCGGTCCGCCGGACGAATCCTCGCTGATCGCGCGCAAACTGCTGGACGTCCCGGTGCTGACCTGTGCCGCCCCAAGCTATCTCGACCGTCACGGCATTCCAGCCACGCCCCACGACCTGATGCACCACGATTGCATCCTATTCCGCGACCCGCAGACCGGGCGGCCGTTCACCTGGGAATTCCGAGGGGATAACGGGGCCATCGAGATCAAGGCGTCGGGGCGGTTGGTCTTGGACGATCCCTCCGCCGCCGTCGCGGCCGGTCTCGCGGGGCAAGGCATATTCCAGAGCCTTGCCATCGGCCTCGACGAGTGGCTTGAGAGCGGGGCGCTCGCGACGATCCTGGCGGAATGGTCAGACGAGCAGTTTCCGCTTTACGCCTATCATCCGTCACGCCACATGCCGCCTGCAAAAGTGCGCGCTTTTCTGGATTTTGTTCAACGGATCGCGGCGGAGTAACGCGGGGCATTCTTGCCGCACGGCCCTAGCTGCCGCCGGAAAAAATGCTTGCCGCCTCGCATGATGGTGTTCCATATCGATCATATGAGCCGACGGGGAGCCGGTCACCATCGGTCGAGCGGCCGAAATGCAATCGACGCCTCAGCCGCTGGATATCATCGCCTGGTTGGGCCGCTTGAAATTCGGAATTGGCTCTTATCTGCTTTTTCGTGATGACTTGCCAAAATCTTTAGCCGACAGACCACATGCCAACGGAAGTCCAAAGTCTCCCGTACCCAGCCACGTCAGCCTTTGGTCCTGATCTCATCTGACGCCAGGATGTCTACGTGGGCCATTCCCAAGGCGTAAAACCGCTCAGAGAGCGTGACAATGGGCGTCGACCAAACGAGGTCATACAATCCTTGGCGGGTGAAAGTGTGCTGCATCTGGGTTTTGTGCGATTTGGCGGGTATGACGCAACCCAGTCGCAACGCAGCTCAAAGTCAAGCAAGGGCGCATTTACAACCCTCGAGATCCGAGTCGCTTCCCTGTTAGGGCGCTTTCGTTTCCCTGTTAGGCCGAATAGGGAATTTCCTCCCAAGAGATTGAAACCGCTCCGGGATTTAAGGTCGAATTTGGCTCGGGCGTCAAGAATCGCCGAGAATTCGCTGTGTTCGGCGCCTAACAGGGAAAATCAGACAGAGACTGGTTCGCTAGTGACTGCCAGCACCACCATTACCTAAGTCTTTTATTATATTGTGTAATTATCGCCTTTATCCAGAAACGCACACCTGGAGCGGGCGACGTATCTATGGCGCAAAGACTCGGGATTCTTCTTCCAGATGCGAATCCCTGCCGGGCAGGTCGCAACCTTGGATCAACCCCTCTCCGGGTATGGCTCGGGGCACTGACAAAGCGCGAGACGCAGCGGCGGGCGACGACGCTCGCGGTCGTGGCAATCGGGGGCTGAACGCTGGCATGGACAGGGAGACGCTGACACGCAGCCTGAAAGCCTTGGTGGCGGAGCTTGAAGGACTCCGGCGCGACGAGTTTTCGGCGGGGCTTGGGGGCTCGGTGCTCACAGTGCCGCGCGCATTGGTTCAAATCCTGGAGAGGGACTGCCGCCGCCCCATGACATGAAGTGCCAAGACAACACCTTGGCTGGACCATCAAGCCGCCGGCACAAAAATCAGCATCGTCGGTCTGTAATGTCATCAAGAGCTTCGATCCTTGAAGCGGTTCCAGAGATGCATGCGGTTCGCGACCTGCACGGCGACCGGATGGAACGGAACCGGTTTCATGTTGGTGACCGGCAAAGGCATCTGCTCGTCCCGGCGCCGGCCTGCCGCCCAGCGGCCGATTTCCTGGCCAAGTGACATTGCCAATGCCACGCCGCGGCCGGAATAGACGCCACCAAACACGAGGCCGGGTGCCAAGCGATAGAGGCGAGGTCTGCGATCAGGCACCACGGCAAAGGTGCCATGCCAGTATTCCACGATCGGCGGTTCGCCGCCGAATGCGCGAAAAGCCTTGCCCAGCATGCTCGAGACCTTGGCGCAACCGCGGTCGGCCTCGTCGAACCAGAATGTATGCGTGCCGCCGCTCACCAGCCGGCCGTCGACGTCGTAGTGGAAATAGCGGATGTCGTTGCGCATGTCGGACACCGCGGGGTTGCCGACAAGGATCTGGGTGCGCAGGCCTTCCGGCAGCGGGTTTGTCGCGGCCTGGAAAACCTTGAACGGCATCAGTGTCTTCTTCAGCCCAGGCCAGAGGTCGCCGGTAAGCGCATTCGTGGCAAGCACCACTTGTGGCGCCGTGACGCTTCCCGTTGCGGTGAAGACGCGCCAGCCGCCTTCCACCTTCTCGATGCCAGACGCCGCGGCGTTCTCGAAGATGGTCACGCCTTCGCGCTCAAGGGCGCCGGCAAGGCCAATGGTCATGGCGAACGGATTGATGTGGCCGGAATTGTGCACCATCCAGCCGCCGAGATAGGGGCTGCCGATGCGCGCGCTGGCTTCGGCCCGGTCAAGCCAGGAAACATTGGCGCCGAAGGCTTTCCACTCTTCGTAGAACTGGCGCGCGCGGGCAAGCGTGGTGTCGGTGTGAGCGGGCTGGATCCAGCCTTCCTGAACCTGGTGGGCGTCTATGTTGAAGCGCTGCATCAGGCCGAAGGCGACGCCGGCCGCATCCGCAACCATGCGATTGTAGCGCTCACCGATCGTCTTGCCGTAGACCGCCTCGAACTCCGCCGGCGAGGCCTTGGAATGGTGGGAGATGACAAGGCCGTTGTTGCGGCCCGACGCTGCCGATCCGATCTCGTTGCTCTCAAGCAGGATGACGTTCACGCCGCTGTCGCGCGCGCCGAGTGCCGCGGCCATGCCGGTGAAGCCGCCGCCGACCACCAGCACGTCCGTCTTCAGGTCGCCTTGCGGTGCCGGTGCGGCCGGGCGCCTGTTCGCGGTCTTGCGCCACAGATGCGGCGTCTTCCAGTCGACCTCAAACATGAAGGACGTCCTCGCTGGCGCCGCCGAGATAGTGTTCCCTCAGGGCCGAATGCGCGGCCATTTCCTGCGCCGGGCCATGCAGCTTCACCTTGCCGGTGTTGAGCAGGTAGGCGTAGTCGCCGCATTCGAGCGCCAGCTGAACGTTCTGCTCGACGAGCAGGATCGAAATGCCGTTGCGCGACAGGTCGAGGATGATGCGGAAGATCTGGTGGACGATCTTCGGGGCAAGACCGAGAGACGGCTCGTCGAGCATCAGAAGCTTCGGCTCGGCCATAAGCGCGCGCCCGATCGCCAGCATCTGCTGCTGGCCGCCGGACATGCGGCTTGCCATGCCGTTGCGCCGTTCTTTGAGCACAGGAAACAGCTCGAACACCTCGGCGCGCAACGCCTCGAAACTCTTCCCGCCGCGACCGATATGGGCCGCGACCAAGTTTTCCTCCACCGTCAGGCGCTGGAAGATCTGGCGGCCTTCCGGGCAGTGGGTGATGCCGAGACGCACGACCTGTTCGGGCCGCATCCCGGTGATATCGCGGCCTTCGAAGGCGATGCTGCCGGCGGAGGGCCGCGCAACACCGGAGATTGAGTTGAGCAGCGTTGTCTTGCCGGCGCCGTTGGGACCCAGGATGACGACGATCTCGTGCGGATCGACGTCAATGCTGATGGCCTCAAGAACGCCGACGCGTCCGTATCCCGAGCTGAGCCCGGCGATCCTGAGCAGCGGCCCGGATGTCGTCGATGTCATTGGCGGTTCCCAGATAGGCGAGTTGGACGTCGGTGCTTGCCTGCACTTCGGAGGGCGTGCCCCGGAAGAGCAGCTTTCCGTGATGCATGACGATGATGCTGTCGCAGAGCGTCATGACGAGATCCATGTCGTGCTCGACGACGATCATGATCCGGTCGGGCGAACGCAACGCGGTGAGTTTTGCCGTCAGCTCCGCCGTCTCGTGGTGGTTCAATCCGGCGGCGGGCTCGTCGAGCAGCAGGACGCGCGGATTGGCGACCAAGGCGCGGGCGATCTCCAGCATGCGCTGTCGGCCATAGGGCAGGCCCCCGGCATCGACGTCGGCGTAGCCCTGAAGGTCAAAAAACCTTAGGATTTCCATGCATTTCTCACGCCGGCGCCGGCGCTGGGCGTTGGCATAGGGTGGCCAGATCACTTCGCTCCAGGCGGCCGCAACCTCGGCGGGATAGAAACAGACTTCAAGGTTCTCGATCGCCGACATCTGGTCGAAGAGGCGGATGTTCTGATAGGTGCGGGCAATTCCCGAATTGGCGATCTGGTATTTCTTGAGTTTGTCGAGACGCTTGCCGTCGAGCGTGATCGAGCCCGACGACACTGTGTAGGAACCAGCCGTCATGTTGATCAGCGTCGACTTGCCGGCGCCGTTCGGTCCGATCACGCCGTGGATCATGCCGGGAGCGAAGTCGGTCGACACGTCGTCGATGGCGACGACCTCGCCATACACCTTGCGAAGGCTCTGAAAGACCAGCGTCATTTTCCGAAAAGCCCTCGGATCAGTTTCTCCGGCCCGAAGCTGCGCGGCACGATGCCGGCCGGGCGCGCGATGATCAGCGAGATCATCAAAAGACCGAGGAAGAGGATGCGCCATTCGGCGAATTCGCGCAGCAGCTCCGGCAGCAGGATCAGGATTGCCGCGCCGGCGACGATGCCGAAGATGTTGCCGATGCCGCCGACCACGATCATCAGCACGATCAGCACCGATTCCTGCAGCGTGAAGCTTTCCGGGCTGACGAAACGCTGCGATGCGGCGAAGATCGCGCCGGCTATGGAACCGATCGTGGCCGAGGTGGCGAAAGCGGCAAGCTTGGCATTGGTGGTGTTGATGCCGATGCCGCGCGCGGCGTCCTGGTCCTCGCGGATCGCCGCCCAGGCCTTGCCGAGGATGGAGCGCTCGAGCCGCCAGACCACGGTGCCGACGATGAGCACGGTGATCAGCAGCAGCCAGAAGAAGTCGATCGGCCGGGCAATCTGTATGCCGAGGATCGACGCCTTGTCCAGCCGGGCAATGCCTTGCGGCCCTCCGGTCAGCCAGTCGAGATTGTTGATGATGATGCGGATGATCTCGCCGAAGCCAAGTGTGACGATGGCCAGATAGTCGCCGCGCAATCGCAACACCGGAATGCCGAGCAATATGCCGGTGACCGCACCCAGGCAGGCGGCGACGAGCAGGATGAGCAGGAACGGCATATGCAGGCCGAGCTGCGGGCTTGCCAGCAGCCCATAGCTGTAGGCGCCGACCGCGTAGAAGGCGACGAAGCCGAGATCCAGCAGCCCGGTATAGCCGATCACGATGTTCAGGCCGATGCCGAGCAGGATGTAGATCAGCAGGCTGTTGAGGACACGGACATGGTAGTTGGGCAGGAAGGGCGTGGCCATGATCAGCGCGATCGCGATGGCGAAGACGAGCCAGGAGATGGTCCGGTTCGCACGCGGCCGGGCCGCGGCGAGAGTGTCGGCGGCGGCCATCAGAATTCCCTCTTGTACACGGTGCTTTCCTCGGAGACGGCCTCGCCGAGTATACCGGCAGGACGGACCAGAAGCACGAGTATGAGGATCGCAAAGGCGAGAACGTCGCGATACTCGGTGCCGAGCACGCCGTTTGTGACAAGGGGCAGCAGCGCGGTTCCCCACACTTCGATGAAAGCCAGGATGAAGGCGCCGAGCATGGCGCCGGGGATTGAACCGATGCCGCCGAGGATGGCCGCGGTGAAGGCCTTCAGCCCGATGACGGCGCCCATGCTGGGCGACATGATGCCATAGTAACTGGAATAGAGGATGCCGCCGGCAGCGCCGAGAAGCGGCCCGACGAAGAAGACCATCGAGATGGCGCCGTTGACGTTGATGCCAAGCAGTTGTGCGGTCGGTCGGCTTTCCGATACGGCGCGCACGATGATGCCGATACGGCTCCGGTTGACCAGGACATGCAGGCCGAACATCAGCACGAAGGCGGCGATCAGGATGCCGATCTGCATCAAGGTGATGGTGCCGCCCATCACCTGATACCGGACGACGGGGAAGAAGCTGGGAAAGGCGACCGGCTGTGGGCCGGCCAGGATCTGCACCCCGGTGACGAGCGACAATGAGACGCCGAGCGAGGACAGCATCGGCGCGAGCCGGGTGGAGCTTCTCAGCGGTTTGTAGGCAACCCTTTCGATGCCGACGCCAATGAGGCCGACGAGGAAGATCGCCACGAGAAAGGCCGCGGTCAGCGCCAGCGCGCCCGACATCCCGACATCGCCGACCAGCAGGCTGAGCGCCAGAAACGCTACATAGGCGCCGAGCATGAACATCTCGCCATGGGCGAAGTTGATCATGCGCAACACGCCGTAGACCATGGTGTAGCCGAGCGCGATCAAGGCGTAGATCGAGCCGATGGTCAGGGCATTTACCGTTTGTTGGATAAGATTTCCCAGCATGGGCCGGCGTCCTGTGCCTGCAACCCCATGGACCGGTCGAACCGGGAAGGGGAATGGTCGACGTGGCCGCCCGTACTTGCGGCAGGCACGCCCGTCAACAGGTGAAGGAGCCGCTTCGCGCGTAGCGATGCGGCTCCGGCGGTCTGGCTGCTATTTCGAACCGACGAGATGGAAGCCCGTTCCCTCCACCTTGTAGAGGTAGGATGGGGCGACTTTGAGTTCGCCGGTTTCGTCGAATTCCAGCTCGCCGACGACGGTCTTCGCCTTGACTGCATGCAATGCCGCGTTGAGGTCCTCACGCGTGAGGCCTTTCGTCGTCTTCAGCACCTGTTCCAAAATCTGGCCCTGTACATAGCCGTAGATCGAATACGGGCCGGCTTCCTCACCATACTTCGCCTTGTAGAGTTTGGCGAAATCGGCGATCTCGGGGGAGGCATCCATCGGCGGCACCTGGATCGCGACAAGCGTGCCCTGGATATTGGCTTCGCCCGCCTGTTTGATGAGGTCCGGCGTGTAGCCGCCGTCCGGCACCATTAGCACGGCGGCGATACCTTGCTCGTGCATCTGCTTGGCAAACAGCGCAAGCTGCGGCATGACGGCGCCGAGATAGATCGCATCGGGCTTCTTGGACTTGATCTGGGCCAGCACAGCGGTGAAGTCCACATCGGACGGCGCCACGGCAATGGTATCGAGGACCTTGCCGCCGCCGGTCTCGAAGTTCTTGGCGAAGATTTCGGAAATGCCCTGGCCGAAGACCTGCTTGTCGTTGACGATCACGGCTGTCTTGGCGCCGAGCTTGCCCAGCGCATATTCGGCTGGCAACAATGCGCCGGCCAGATCGTTGGCCACCGGGCGCACCATGAACTTGTAGCCCTGCTTGGTGAGAGACGGATTGGAGCCGAAGGTCATGGTCGGCAGCGTGCAGTCTTCATAGATCGGCAGCGTCGACTGGGCGACGCCGGAATTGAAGTTCACCAGGCCAAGCACGACCTTGTCATTGTCGCAGAATTTCTGGGCGACGAGCGTTCCCTCGCGCGGGTCGGCCTTGTCGTCCTGCTGGTCATAGGCAATGGTGACGCCATTGACGCCGCCATCGGCGTTCAGCCTGTCGACGTAGAGCTTGAAGCCATTGTGCCAGGTGCTGCCGAAATAGGCCTGCGCGCCCGAGAGCGGCGCGGACATTCCGACGGTAATCTGCTCGGCCATGGCCGGCGCCGCAAAAAGCGAGGCGCCGAGAAGAAGTGTGGCGATAGATTTTTTCATCATGGTTCCCCTTAGCTGCTGACTACGACAGGGGGAGGCCGTTGCGGTCTTCTTCCCCGTGTAAGCCCATCGAAGCAGACAAAGAGATCGTCGTCAAGAAAGTGTCGACACTATTGCGTTCAATTTTGTGCTCAGATATCGATTATGCGTCGCGAGCCCTTCGGCGACGCTTCAGCTCGGCCCCATTGTCGGGCGCGAAAACCTTGAGCAAGGCGTCCTTGAGCGCTTGCTGCGTGGCGGAGACGGTCATTTCGATATGTTCGCGCAACAGTTTCGCGCCGTTCTCGGCATCGCGCTTGACGGCGGCCTCGACGATGGCCGAATGGGAGGTGATCTGTGCCTTGTCATGCGAAGGATGTTCGATCTGGATGCGGCGGATGAAGCGGATGCGCGCATTGATGGAGCTGAGCTGGCCGACAAGTTCCGGATTTCCGGAGAGTTCGGCGATGAGCAGATGGAAGCCTTCGTCCTCGGCCAGGATGACATCCGGCGGCTGGTCCGGGTAGGCATCGACGATCGCTTCCCAGTAGCTCCGCAGTCGGTCGATTTCGCTGTCGTCGGCGCGCTCGCACATCAGTTTGAAAGCAGCGCACTCGATGATCGAGCGGAACTCGTAGAGATCGAGCAGGCCCTCGGTGCTGAGGCTTCTGACGAAAAAGCCTCGATTGGGCGTGAGCGAAACGAAACCCTCGGAGGCGAGCCGGTTCAGCGCCTCGCGGATCGGTGTGCGCGAAACGCCGAGGCTGCGCGAAAGCTGGACCTCGTTGATGCGTTCCCCGGGCTTCAGCTTGAATTCGACCAGGAGCTTGCGGATGGTGTTGTAGGCGCGTTCGCTGCTATCGGCTGCGCGGCGCGTCTCCGCTTCAGCGGCAAGGGACGGGTCGCTATCGGCACTGGTCTCGGCTCGTTCGGTCACGACGGTTCTCATCTGATTTGTATGCAGGCTGTGTCGACACTTTGTAGAGCGCCTTTCTTTCCCAACTTCGTGTGAATGGCAAGCAGCAGGTTCAAATCCGGGGGACAACAATGATTGTAGGCATTCTTGGGGTCGGGCATCTGGCGACGTCCATGCTGGCTGGGTTCTTGCGTTCCGGGCTTGATCCCGCGGCGATCGTGCTGTCGCCGCGGGGCAAGGCGGCGGCACTCTCCGCCCGGCACGGTTTTCGGCTGGCAATCGACAATCGCGATCTCGTCGAACAGTCCGATATCGTCATTGTTGCGGTGCGGCCCGTGCATGCGCCGGACGCGGTCGCTGGCCTGCCGTGGCGCACGGACCAAACAATGGTTTCGGTTTGCGCCGGCGTAGCGCTATCGCGGTTTGCTGTCGCGCCTGCGTGCGCGGTGCGCGCCATGCCGTTCACGGCTTCCGAAATCTGTGCCAGTCCGACGATCTATTTCCCCGACCTCGAGCAGGCGCGGGCGGTCCTCGACCGGCTTGGCCCCTCGATCGCTCTGGCCAGCGAAACGGACTTCGAGTTGGCGACGGTCAATGCCGCCATCTATGGCTGGGTGCAGGATCTGATCCGCAGGACGACTGAATGGTCGAGTGCGCGAGGTCTCGATCCGGCAATTGGCCGCCGGCTGACGGCGATGACGTTCGTGGCCGCCGGGCGGCTGATTGAGGAGAAAGACCAGCCAATGCATCAGATGCTCGAGGAGCTGGTGACACCGGGCGGCATCACCGAGCGGGGTCTGCAGGTGCTTTCGGCGCGCGGAGTGCCTGCGGCCTGGGAGGAGGCCTGCATGGCCGTGCTCGACAAATTGACCGAGCCGGACTGAGGCGCGGCGTCGCTGACGCCACGCATGCTCATCGTTGCGGCGCGGGCGGATAGGTATGGCCGCCGGGCGCCTGTTCGCTCGGCGCGACGGTCAGTTCGGTGATGTCGACATGATCCGGCATCCGCAGCGCGGTAGCAAGCACGGCGGCAATGTCGGCCGGGCCGAGCGGCCGCTGTTGCGAGTACATGCGCTTGTGCAGGTCCTCGCGGTCGCCGTCGAAGGCCTTCAGATAGAAATCCGTTTCCACACGGCCCGGGGCGATCTCGGTCAGCCGCACGCCGGTGCCCGCGAGATCATAGCGCAGGATGCGACCGGCCTGGGAAAGGCCGGCCTTGGCCGCACCGTAGGTCGTCGTGCCGGGAAAAACGCCGCTGGCTGCCGTGCTGGTCAGGTTGAAGATGTGGCCACGCTTGCGCGCGATCATGCCCGGCAGCAACATGCGGATGAGTTGCAAGGGTGCGGTGAGGTTCAGCGCCACCACCTCGGCTGTTTCCTCCGCGCTCTGTTCGTGCAGGGGGCGCACGGTCGCCAGACCGCCGGCATTGTTGACCAGGACATCGATTTCCGCCGCGCCGAGCGCAGAAGCGATCGCCTCGTTGTCGCGCACATCGGCGACAAGCGGTTTCACGCGTGGCCCGAGCCTCTCCTGCAGGACCTGTAGCGCGCCACGGCTGCGCGCCAGCGCATGGACGGTCAATCCTTCCGTGACCAAGCTCTCGACGATTGCAGCGCCGATGCCTTTCGAGGCGCCGGTGACGAGGGCAGTGCGGTAGTCCATTGCCGTTCTCCTGAACCGTGATGATCAGAGCAATTCCAGGAAAAGTGTGAAACGGTTTTCTGTCCGGAATTGCGTCAAAACAAAGAGTTAGAGCGCGCCGCGTTCGGCTACCGTTTTCAAAATGCCGACCAGGCCTGCCTCGCGCGCGGCCTTCAGTTCCTCGTGGCTGCGCCCGCCCACCGCCGCATTTGTCGAAGCCGTGATCGCGCGGATGGTCTCGCTGTCAAGCTTTGCGTCGAGCAGCGTGTCCCAGATCGCCTGATAGGTCGGGCCGTATTTGCGCAGGAAGTCCTCGATGCCATCGGCGTTGAGGCTGTTGGAGATGAACGAACCTTGCAGGGTCCATTTCGCGCCCGGCCCATACATGAAGGCACGATCCACGTCCTCGACCGAGGCGACGCCGTCTCGCACCAGAGCGATCGCCTCGCGCCACATGGCGCCCATCAGGCGCAAGGCGATATGGCCGGTCACCTCCCAGTTGAGCGTTACCGGCTTCTTGCCGATGGCTTCGTAGATGGCGTGTGCCCGGGCGATCGCCTGCGGATCGGATGCCTTGCCGCCGACGATCTCGACCAGCGGCATCAGATGCGCCGGATTGAAGGGATGACCGAGCACGACGCGGCCGGGCAGGCGGCACTCACCCTGCATGTCGGACACCAGCAGGGCCGAGGAGGATGAAGCAATCACGACCTCATCGCCAATATGGTCTTCGATGTCGGCCAGCAGCCGGCGCTTGAGGGCCAGGTCTTCCGGACCGTTCTCCTGCACGAAATCGACGCCTTCGAGCGTCTCGGCGAGCGTCGGAAAAAGATGGATCTCGCCGGGCGCGTACGAGGTTCCTTTCAACGCATCGAGGTCGGCCATGAGTTCAGGCAGCACCTCATTGAAAGCCTGTTCGCGCCGCTCAGTCGGATCAAACACGCGCACCGTGTGGCCGGCATGGGCAAAGCAAGCCGTCCAGCGCTGCCCGATGACGCCGAAACCGACAATGCCGATGGTCAGTTTTTCCATCACCCGACCCTCCTGCCGTCAAGCGCTGCGCGGAAGGCCTCGTTGAGGTCGTTCCACGGGATGAGAAGATCGAGCCAGGCGCCGATCCGCCCGGTAGCCAGGATCGCCTCGTCGATCAAGGCACCGAACGGATAGTTGCCGTCCATCGCCGCCTTGAGCCGGAAAAGCAGGGCAGGCGTTTCCTCCATGTGGCAGAAATCGCGCAGCCGGGTCGCGGTCTTGTCGAGCGCGATTGCTGCCGCCTGGCGCAGCACCAATTCGTCCTTCCGGCCGCGCTCGGCGCGGATCCACCATAGGAGTTCGTGCAGCACCCGCGCTTCCGATTCTGCGGTGAAGACGGGACCTGCCGGGTGCATGATGGCGCGTGACGCGGTGACCCGGCTGATGTCGGCGGGACAGGACACCCACAGCGCCTTGCGAGCGGCAATGATATCCTGTGGCAGCGACGATGGCGGCGAAGGCTCGGACACGCCGCCATCCGACCGGACAAGCGTGCCTTCCAGGACACGGCGACCCTGGTCCCGCTTCAGTGCCGCGGCAAGCTCGGCAATGCCTTCCACCGGAGCGTCGAGATGGCCGAGGACGGTGATCTCGGCATTTTCCGCCTGGAGCGGCGCGAAGGTGATTTCGAGGAACTGCCGCACCGGCCAGTAGATGAAGGCGCCGGCGGTCGCGGAAAGCACATGCGTAGCACCCTCGATATCCTCGACGAAGGGAGCATGCCAATAGATGTGGCTGCCGGCGATCTTCGGCGTGTGCAGTTGCAGGCGCATGGGCAAGGCCGAGAGCAGCGCGCGGCGCGTGCGCTCGGCATCGCCAGTCAGGCGCAGCGGCCAGCTGCGCCCCTCGGCAGAGAAAATCAGGTCCATCTTACTTTCCAGGATTGAAGAAGGAGACGGGTTTGAGGATCTGGTTGCGCATGTCGAGAAGATAGTCGGTCTCGATCACCTTGCGCCGATAGGCCTGCCATTCGGGATCGGCCTCCATGCGGTCGCGCCGGTCCTCTCGATCGGCAAGGCTCTCATATTTCCACAAATGCACGGTGCGCGAGAGGTCGCCGATATGCGTCTGGAAGAAGCCGAAGGGCTCGCCCAAATAATGCCGCTGCATCGGCAGGCCGACGTCCTCGTAGAGTTTGAGGAAATGCGACAGCTTGTTGGGGCGGGCGGTATAGGTGCGATGGTCGAAGATCATATCGGGCACTCCTTCTGACATTCTGTCGTGGCGCCCTTGACGCGGGCGCGATGGTCTTGTCGGCTCAGCCGGCACTTCGCACCGTCTCGGCGATCAGCCGGGCGGTGAGCGCCGGTGCCTCGATCTGCGGTGCATGGCCGATGCCATCGAGAAGATGAACGGCAGTGAAGCCCGGCGCGCGGGCCGCATGGGCGACCGGGATGACGCGATCGAGCCTGCCCCAGATGAGCCGCGTCGGGACGGCGAGTTCGCCAAGCGCGCCCGCGAGATCGAAACCCTGCGTGCCGTCCGGGAACAGGCTTTCGGCCATCGCAGTGAGCGCGTCGCGATTGCCGGTCTTTTCCAGCTGTCTGAGTGCGGCCTGCGCATAACCGATCGGCAGGGCCGAGGGGTCGCCGACCATGACCGCCAGCCATCGCTCAAGCGCCTGGACGGTTGTTGCGCGGGCGAGCCCGGCAAGGAAGCCCGCATTGATCTCGGGGCCGAGCCCGCCAGGGGCAAGGAGTGTGACAGAGCGTACCGTAAAACGGCCCAGTCGTGCGAGCGCCAGAGCCGCCGCGCCGCCGAGCGAATGGCCGACGAGATGGGCATTGCCGACGCCCATGCCCTCCAGCCGGTCGGAGAGGAGGAAGGCGATCTCCTCGATGCTGCTTGCAGGTCTTGCCGCTTCCGTACCATGGCCGGGCAAGTCGAGGCTGATCGTCTCGATCCCCGGCCCGAGCAACGGGACAACCTGCCGCCACACGGAGCGATCCGCCCCGAAGCCGTGGATGAGGACCACCGGCACCGTCTGCCGGGCCGGCGCGGCGACAGGCGATGCCTGGACTGCGGCTGGCGCCCGCTGGCCTGCACCGTCCTGTTCGTTCGTGCGAGCGGCAAGGGTGGCATCGATGTCGCGCTTCTTGATTCGTCCGCGCGGCCCGCTTCCCGAAATGGCGGCAAGGTCGAGCCCGGCCGCAGCGGCAAGCCGCCGGGCCAGCGGGCTGGCGATCGGGCGGCTGCCAGGCTGCCGGATGGAGGAAGAGGCTTCGTCAGCCACAAGCTCGCGCGGATTGGCTGCCGCGGCGGCTGCTGTCGCCGGCCCGACCGAGGCTGGCTGGCCAGCCATCGGTTTCTCGTCCGCGATCGTGCCGAGCACGGCGCCTACCGGCGCTTCCTGTCCCTCGGCGAAGAAGATTTCGGCCAGCCAGCCGTCGCGGTCGGCTTCGATCTCGGTTGCTGCCTTGGCTGTCTCTACGGTGACGAGAAGATCACCGGTCTTGACCGGATCGCCCGATTTCATCGCCCAGGCGATCACCAGTACGGTTTCCATATATTCGCCGCCGGCGCTGTCGATGCTGATCGGATGGGTCGCCATCGCCGCCGCCTCCGTCACTTCAGCGTCTTCAGCGCGGCGGCGCGGATCTTCTCGGCACTTGGCAGCATCGCCGTTTCCAGCGGCTCGGAATAGGGGATCGGCATGTCCGGCAGCGTGACGCGCGCGACCGGCGCGTCGAGCTCGTCGAAGGCGTGATCCATGATCGTTGCCGAAAGCTCGGCGGCGTAGCCGCAAAAGCGCCAGCCCTCGTTGACCACCACGGCATGGTGCGTTTTCGCGATCGAGGCGACGATGGCGTTGACATCCAGCGGGCGCAGCGACCGGAGATCGACGATCTCGGTCGAAACACCGTCGGCTGCGAGAAGATCCGCGGCTTTCAGGGCCTCGACCACCATCTTGGAGGTGGCGAATATCGAGATATCGCTGCCTTCGCGCAGGGTTGCCGCCTTGCCGAGCGGCACGGTCACATCGCCTTCCGGCACCTCGCCGCGGGTGTTGTAGAGCAGCTTGTGTTCGAGGAAGACCACCGGCTGGTCGTCGCGGATCGCGGCCTTCAGCATGCCCTTGGCGTCGGCGGGCGTCGAAGGAGCAACGACCTTGATGCCGGGTATGTGGGCAAGCATGGAATCGAGCGACTTGGAGTGCTGCGCACCGGCACCGGCGCCGCCGCCGCCCTGCGTACGCAGCACGAACGGCATCTTGACCTGGCCGTTCCAGATGTAATTGTAGATCGAGGCCTGGTTGACCAGCGCATCGAGCGTCAGCGGCACGAAATCCGCATACATGATTTCAAGCACCGGTCGCGTGCCGGTCATGGCGGCGGTCACGGCCATGGCGGTCAGCGCCTGTTCGGAGATCGGCGTGTCGCGCACCCGCGTTCCGCCGAATTCCTCCATCAGCCCCTTCGTCACCTTGAAGACGCCGCCATAGCGGCCGATGTCCTCGCCGAAGACGAAAACGGAAGGGTCGGCCTGCATCTCTTCGCGCAGTGCCGCATTGAGCGCTTCGGCATACCGCATCATGGCCATGTCAGTGTGCCTCGCTGTAGGGGTTGCAGGCCTCGTCGAGCGAGAATTCGGGCAGGGGATCGGACAGCGCGGTCTCGAATGCCTCGGCCACCTCGGCCTTGGCCGCCGCCTCGATGTCGGCGAGCTTGGTCTCGCCGACATCGCCGAGAAGTGCGTTGCGCGAAACCAGCAGCGGGTCGCGTGCCTTCCAGGCGGCGATGTCTTCCGGCTTCTGGTAGCCGCCCATGTCGGAGGTGGAGAAACCTTCGACGCGATAGGTCTTGCATTCGACCATGCCGGGGCCTTCGCCGCGCCTGGCGCGCTCGACCATGGCCGACACGGCGCGGTAGACAGCCATCGCGTCATTGCCGTCGACGATCTCGGCCGGCATCGCGTAGCCGGCGGCGCGGATCGACAGGTCCTCGACCGGCGACTGGACTTCTGAGGGAACGGTCAGGCCGAACTGGTTGTGTTCGAGCACGAAGACGACCGGCAATTTCCACAGCCCCGCCATGTTCATGGCTTCGTGGCAGATGCCGGTTTGCGCGGCGCCGTCGCCAAAGACGCACATGGCGACATTGCCGGTGCCGAGGATCTGCATCGACAGCGCCATGCCGGTGGCGGCTGGAATGCCTGCGCCGACAATGGCATTGCCGCCGATCACGCCCTTTTCGGCATCGGCCACAAGCATGTGGCCGGCGCGCCCGCCGCAGGCACCGGTGGCCCGCCCGAAGATCTCGGCCACCACCGGGTGTACGGCCATGCCCTTGCCGATATAGACCGCGTGGCCACGATGGGTGGTGGCGACCTTGTCGCCGGCCTCCAGCACGGCGGTCGCGGCGACGCCGACGGCTTCCTGGCCATCGCAGCGATGGATCGGACCGCGCGTGCATCCTTCCTTGTGAAGCGCCCCAAGGCCCTCTTCGAGATGCCGCACCAGCAGCATCCGGCGATAGATTTCCAGATGTTGTTCGACGGAAGGAGTGTTTTTCACCGATATCCCCGAGTTCGTGCCGAAATTAAATACAAAAGTGTCGACACTTTGCAAGCGCTTCTGCAAGATAGGGCAAAACAAGTTTGTGAAAAGGGGATCGATCATGCGTTTGAAGGGCAAAGCGGCCATCGTCACCGGAGCCGGCGCCGGTATCGGCGCGGCCGTCACGGAACTGTTTGCGAAGGAGGGCGCGCGCGTTCTGGTCGTCGATCGCGACGGCGCGCGGGCCGGCGAGGTGGCCGGCAGGACCGGAGCGCTGGCCTGGGAGGCGGACGTCTCGGACGAAGTCTCCGTGGCGACGATGGTGCGCCGCGCGCAAGAGGCCTTCGGCCGGGTGGACATTCTGGTCAACAATGCCGGTTACGGCATACGCGGTTCGGTTGTCACCACCGCGGCGGCGGATTGGGACGCGCTCATGGCCGTGAACCTCAAGGGCGTCTTTCTCTGCTCCAAATATGTCATTCCCGTCATGGCCGAGCGCGGCGGCGGGGTGATCGTGAACACCGCCTCCAACGTGGCCCATGTCGGACTTGCCGATCGGGCAGCCTATGTCGCCTCCAAGGGCGGCGTCGCGGCGCTGACGCGTGCCATGGCGCTTGACCATGTTGCGGACAAGATCCGCGTCAACGCCGTGGCGCCGGGTGTGACCTGGTCGAGCTATTTCGAAACCATGCTGGAAACCCATCCCGATCCTCAGGGGTTTGTCGCGGCATTGAACGCGCGCTCACCGATGAATCGCGTCGCGCAGCCAGTTGAAATCGCAAATGCAATCCTGTGGCTCGCCAGTGACGAATCCTCTTTCGCCACCGGCTCGATCCTGACAGTCGACGGCGGCATGACCGCCTGGTGAGGCACGCCCCTGTCGCAAGACGAAGCCTGCCCGTTTCAGGCAACGGGCCGGATGGAACGCAGGGCACTCAGCATCTCGTCGAGGTCGGCGCAGGGCAGGCAGCCTAGGTCTGCTATATCCTTGGTCACGTCGACCGGCAGGCCCGAATTGGACTCCTTGGGCACTTCGTTCAATCGTCCGCCGATGAGCACCGGCAAGGCAAGTCCGCGTGCCGCCATCGCTGCTTTCACCGCCTGTGCATAACGCAGCGCCACGCCATTGTAAGTGCTGACGGCGATGGCATCGGCCCCGGTTTCGGCGGCGCGGGCGACGAGTGTTTCCGGGTCGACGGCCACACCGGCATCGGCGATGACGATGCCCAGGCCCTCGAGCGCCTGTTCGACGAGATATTTTCCGTGCTCATGCACGTCGGTCGTGCCGATGCAGACGGTCAGGGGTCTAGGGCTTTCCAGCGGCTTTTGCGTCGCGACCCAGGCGACGGCCTTGTGGTTGAGCTCGCGGGCCCATTCGGCATGGATCAGCGGCGTGCGTCCGCGGATGCCGTCCGCGCCCGGGCCGAACAGCGCCTCCATGCGCTTCGGCCCCATGCGGCGGATGGCGAACATCAGCGCGGCCGGGTCTTCGGTATCCACCCCGCGCTCGGCCAGCCCCTTCATGACGGCACCGGCAAAGCGACGCCCGCCTTCGACCAGCACATCGGCCATCGCCTCCACCCTGGCCCAGTCGAAGACGGGGTCGTAGAAGGGGGCGTGGAGCGTGAGCCGGTGCGCGAAGGTTTGTGCCTCGATGATCTCGTCGACATCGGGAATGCGCTGGTTCTCGGTTACCGGTACCGGATTGATCGCATGGCCGGAGGGCCATCGCCCGACAGCCAGTATGTCGGCCAGGAGATAACTCGCCAGGCTTGCGTAATTGCCTGCCGGGGTCGACTGGTAGGAAACGGTGTTGCCGAAGATCATGGTGCCTGGCGTATCGCTGACCCGCACCAGTGCGGCATGGAAGGCAGCGCGCGACAGCGGATCACTGAAGTGGTGGCCGTAGCAATGGCCGAGCCGCGCGCCGATCAGATCCTCGACGATGTGCTTTTCGACCAGCACCATGCCGAGCGCGCAGGCCATGTCGATGAACAGCCCGGCGAAGCCGTCGTCGAGATTGGAATGGACAAGGATTTCGGCATCCTGGGCCGCGATCAGGCCGAGGGCGGTGACGGTCGCTTCAGTGGTCGCCACATCATCGTCCCAGTAGGGCAGCCGGAAGGTGAAATACTGCCCCAGATTGCCGATGGCCGTTGCACCGGCGGCGATCGCGGCGCGGGTGTTTTCCACCGCGCCCGGCAGGCCGAGCATGAAGTCGCCGAAATGCGCGGCAGCGGGCGCGGCGTTGGTGATGCGGGCGAAATCCTCGGGGCCGGTGAGCACGATGCCGGTGCCGCGGGCGGCCTTTGCACGCATGGCTTGGGGATATCCCATCGACCAGTCGAGTGTGATGCCGAAACGGTCGACCGTTACCCCTGCCTTGCGGCATTGCTCATGCACCTCGCCGATCGCCGCCACGGTGCGGTCGACGCTTCTGAAGCCGATGTGGGCGTGCTGCATGACTCGCTTTTCGGCCGCTGCCTTGCGCTTCCATGCGGCTTCGGACGGCATCCCAGTCTCGGTGAGGAAGCGGCAGCTGCCGAGGCGCCAGTCGCGCGCCATGACGCGTCCTTCGGCGAGGAGGTCGGCACCAGGCTTGAGGCGCGGGTCGAGGAGGGCGGGGGCGATTTCAGCGGTCATGATACTAGCTGTCGGCCTTGGCAATGAAATGGCGAATGATGGCGGCAAAACCTTGGTGGTCGGCGAGGGGATGAAAATGCGCACCGGGAATTGAAACAAACCGGGCATCCGGTATCGAAGCGGCGATCGCCTCTGAAAGGGCTGATGGCGTCAGGATATCGCCGGTGGCCGCAATCACCTGAACCGGGGCGTCGAGGCGCGGCAGATCGGCAAGGCGATCATGGTCGAGCAGCATGCGCACGCGCGCAGCACTGACTGTCAGCGGCGCCAGGGTGCCAGGGGCGGCGGCGACGGCTGCGTCGAGCTCCCCGGCATGCGTTTCGAGGTAGGACGGTTCGTGGCAGAGCACATGGCCGAGGCGCTGATAGGTTTCGGCCAGGCCGGCCTCCAGCAGCTCGGCGCGAGCGCTGAAGAGCGTGCGGAAACGGTTGTCGGCTCGCGCCCAGGAACTGCTGATCGTATAGCTCAGGCCAAGTTCCGAATGATCGAGCGCCAGCACCTGCGCGATGGCGCCGCCAGTGGAATGCCCGACAATATGGGCGGGACCGCCCGTCTGCGCCAGCAGGCCGGCAATGTCGCTGGCGATCAGGGGAATGGAATAGGGGCTTTCGGGGCGATCGCTGCGACCGGCGCCGCGATGGTCGGTGACGATGATGCGATGGTCGGCCTCGAGAAGGCGTACGACGCCGGCCCAGAACCTTCCGTCACCGCCAAGTCCGGGGATGAGGATGAGGCGCGGGCCGGCGATTCCCGATGTCTTGTAGTGGATACGGCAGCCATCGGCGGCGGTGAAGAAGGGCATCAGCTGAGGCCCTCCCTGTCGAGCAACTCGCCGAGCGCCGCGACGAGACTGAGCGCCGTGAGCATCGAGGTCTTCGGATTGCTGGCTGAGGGCGCGTTGACGAGGCGGAAGGAAGCGGTGCCGGCGGTGCTCTCGACCTCGATTTCATGTGTGTTGCCGGCAGCCTTCGGATCGGCAACCACGCGCACTGTGACTTTGTCGATACCTGCAGCGAGCGCCACGGCGAAGGCGGCGTTGAGGTTTTTCGGATAGAGCTTTGCCGCTTGCGCCGGCGTGCCTTCGAAGAGCGATACCGCGTCGTGCTCGGCTGACAGGCCAAGGGTGGCAAGCTCGACTTCCCAGGCCGCCGGCGGCTTGCGCGAGGTGTAGCGCACCCGCGCCTCGGGAAGCGCGGCTATCGCCCTGAGGTAGTCGAGGCCGCCCAACGCGCCTGACGGCAGGACCAAGCGTGCGCCGCCGTTGCGTGAAGCATCGGTCAGCCTCGCGGCAAGGATCGGATCGGCGAACGCACCGATCGAAGCGATGATGGTCGGGATGCCGGCGTCGAGAAGCGCGGGCACATAAGCGGCCACCGCCTCCTGGCTTGCCGCCTCCACCACCGCCCGGGGGCGCGGACCGATCAGCGCGTCAAGCTGCGTGACAGTGCTGACATTAGCCGGCAAGTCGCGGCGGGTACCTTCGCGCATCAGCGCCACCCAGCAAACCGAGTCCACTGGGAAAGCCGAGACGATCTCGCGCGCGATCGTGCCGAAGCCGATGAGGCCGAGCGTCACCATCCGAGGCTTCTTCAGGGATTCTGCTTCAGGGGATCGAACTTGTCGGCGAGGTCTGCCCCGAACACCGTCTTGCGCTCGATTTCCAGGACGTTTTCGGGGCGCGGGAAATTGGACGGCACGCGGTCGCCTGGCTTGCGCGGCTTGCCGATCAGGCGAAAGAAGTCCTCGAGCCCGTTCGGCACGATCAACCAGATCCAGCGTAGGCGCGTGTCGCCATCATTGATGAACATGTGCCGGACATTCTTGGGCAGGAACACCACGCTGTCCGGTTCCAGTGGATATTCCTTGCCCTCGATGACGGCGCGGCCACGGCCTTCGATGACATAGACCGTCTCTTCGTTGCGGTCATGCGTGTGTTCGCGCACATAGCCGCCGGGCGCTACCGACTGCGTGCCCAGCGCGAAGGGGTGCTCCATGCCGACGATGTGCGGCGCGAGCGCCACGTCGATATGGCCGTTTGCGGGAACCGGCTGCCAGTAGCTTTCGCGCGTTTCGGTTCCGGAAACATGGATGCCAGAGGGCGCGGGTGGAAGGTTGGTGTCGTCCATGGCTCTGCCTGTCGAATGGAACTGCGAAGGTCGTTCGGGCGCGTTGCTGACCTGGAGAGGGTACAGCGCAAAAAGTGTCGACACAATGGTAGACAGATTAAATTTTGTGCCTCTATAGTGCTGTGTCGATGATGGCAGGGGAATGCCGATGGGCGAGTACGATGTTCTGGTGATCGGTTCGGGATCGGCGGCCTGCTCGGCAGCGCTGCGGGCCGCCAAGGGTGGCCTCAAGGTGCTCGTCATCGAAAAGAGCGAATGGCTGGGCGGCACCTCGGCCATGTCCGGTGCCGGGGTCTGGATACCCGCCAACCATGTCGCGGCCGAAGCCGGCATTGCAGACAGCCGCGAGGATGCGCTCGCCTATCTGCGTGCGGTCGCGCCCGAAGGGTGGGAGCAGAAGGAAGACGCGCTCTGGGGCGCGTTCGCCAAGGCCGCGCCGGACATGCTGCACTTCCTGTCCGTCAACACGCCGCTTGATTTCCGCCTGATCAACGAGCCGGACCCCTTTGCCGAAGCGCCAGGCGGCAAGCTCTACGGCCGCATGCTCTCGCCGAGGCCGCTCAGCCGCCGTATCCTGGGCAAGTTTGCGCGGAGCCTGCGCCGCTCCACCTTGCCGCACAGCTTTACCTACCAGGAGATCGTCGACCTCGATCTTTATCACCATCCCATCCGCGCCGGGTTCAAGGTCTGGCCGAAGCTTCTATGGCGGTGGCTGACGAATTCCGGCGGCCAGGGCACGGCACTGATGACCGGGCTCATCAAGGGCTGCCTCGATGCGGGCGTCACCTTTCAGCCGGGAACGCGCGCCGTCACCCTGCTTCAGGACCCGGACTCACGCATCGCCGGCGCGGAGGTGGAGAGCAAGGGCCGACGCACGAAGACCGTCGCGCGCCGCGGCGTCGTCATCGCAACCGGCGGCTTCGAATGGGACGCCGAAATGCGCGCACGCCACTTCCCCGGCGCCTTCGACCGGATCGGCAGCCCGCGCGGCAATGAGGGCGACGGCCAGAAGCTTGCGGCTTCCGTCGGCGCGCAATTGGACCGCATGGATCAGGCCAACGTCTATCCCTGCCTGCCGACGCGCTACCAGGGAAAATCGCACGGTCTGCCTATGACCTTCCAGGCCGAGCCGCACTCGATCGTGGTCGATCGCCACGCAAAGCGCTTTGTCAGCGAAAACGCCTTCAACATCGGCGAGGCGATCGATGCGCGCGGGCCGGATGGCGCGCCGATCCATCTGCCCTGCTATCTCGTCGGCGATCATCGCTTCCTGAAAACGTCGCTGCCTTTCCGCTGGTATGCCTCCTACGAGCGCGACTGGATCAAGAAGGCCGATACGATCGCTGGCCTTGCCGCCAAGCTCGGGCTGCCAGCAGCGGCGCTCGAGGAGACGATCGCCCGCTGGAACAGCTTTTGCGCGAAGGGACACGATGCAGACTTCCAACGCGGCGACAATGGCTGGGAGGCATACAAGGCACATGGACCTGAGAACCGGCTGAAGCCGATCGACAAGGCGCCCTATGTCGGCATGACGATCAATCGCTCGATCCTCGGCACCAAGGGCGGCGCCCGCACCAACGAGCGAGCCCAGGTGCTGAGGCCGGACGGCTCGATCATCCCCGGCCTCTATGCGGCAGGGCTTGCCATGGCCAACCCCATCGGCACGCGCGCCGTGGGAGCCGGCACGACGCTGGGCCCCAACCTGACTTGGGGCTTCATAGCGGCCGAGACGATCCTGCATCAGAACAGGTGACTGCGTAGAAGATCTCCGACCGTCCTTAAAAACAACAAAATCAGTGTTTGCCGCACGTCCCACGAGATCGCCGTGACCATCGATTAGCAACGAAAAGGGCGCTCCACTTGGAGCAGCGACGGCCCTTTGATCGATCAGCTCTCGCTCGATCAGGACGTTTGAGTATGCTGGACTACAAATGAGTAATGCTGGACTACAAATGAGTAATGCTGGACTACAAATCGGAAAAATTCTCATTAAAACGATTGTCTTTTGCTGAAATCGGTAGGAGCCCTCTGTCGGCGGGAAGGCAAGACAAGCGCCTTGCTGTCGACTTCCGGGAACGGCCGTCTTAATTTGCGTTTGCTCTCCGAGGTTGGCATCCGTCGCAGGTTCTCTCCGACCAAGATCCTTCACAAAATGTTACGTAAGGGAACGTTCGCGCCTGACTCTTCTTAGGCAATCGAGGCGGTTGTCGCCTCGTGCATTGTGAAGGAGAAGAAGAATGCCCAATCAAGGTGGTAGCCACGAACAGCATGTGAAGGCAGGCCAGCAGAGCCACAAGAATGCCGATAATAAAAACCGTCAGCAACAGCAGGCCGCTGGTGGTGGTCAACGGCAGCAGGGCGATGGATCCGGCATGCGTGGTGGAACCCACGAACAGCACGTGAAAGCTGGCGAACAAAGTCACAAAAACCGCTGATCGCGGGTGATTTCAGCAGACCCACCCCGAAGTATCGGGGTGGGTCTGATGCATCTGAAAGAGGTGCTATCGACGACGCCGCGGTTGGGGTCGCGAAAGTCGCCCCGGCGACTTTGCCGGGGCGACTTCAGTCAGGACGCCCAGTCAGGCAGCTTGCTCCAGGGCGCGCTCATTGACACCGCCTTCGCCCAGCCCGGAAAGCGCTTCGTCCGTCGCGACCTCCTCTTTCAATGTCTCGTTGAGGAGCTTGACGACGTCGCTCTTGCCAAGCTGTTCAGCCCACGCGACCAACGTGCCGTAGCGCGCGATTTCATAATGTTCGACGGCCTGTGCCGCGCCGACCAGCCCAGCATCCAGGGCTGGGTCGCCCTTGTATTCGTCGAGAATTTCCGACCCTTCCTCAAGAATGCCGTCGATCGCCGGACAGGTCTTGCCGCGAGCCGGTTTGTCCATAAGTTCGAACACTTGCTCGAGCCGATCGACCTGGCCTTCGGTTTCCATGCGATGTTTCTCGAAGGCCGCAGCCACCTCCTCGGATTCGGCGCCCTTTGCCATCTTCGGCAAGGCCTTGAGTATCTTCTTTTCAGCGTAGTAGATGTCCTTCAGCCCATCGAGGAACAGAGCCTCCAGTCCCTTGGTCGTCGCTCTTTTTGCAGTCGCCATGATTTGTCTCCCTTGGATCGTCGTGAAAGCTCACCGGCGGTGTAGCCATGGACTAACTTTCCATGGAAGCAGTTGTTCCCTGGGGGCGACGTGGAAGGGCAGCGCGTCGAACACCGCTTTTATCGAGGGCCGATCGACATCAAAAGGCGATGGACGATGACGGTGTGAGAGCCGCCGGCAGGGGGGACGGAAAGCACCGGGGTTCGTCGCGCCGTATGGAGTAGATGGTGAAAAGAGATACTTCCGATGAGTTCATATACGAAATCATATTTACATATAAAACAAATCATGATGATCTTGCTGTCGTGCAACGGCGGCTAAGGTAGTCGGTTCCGGCGTCCGTCGCCGAGCCTGAATGCCAGCAGATGATCGTGCACAATGAAATCAAAGATGATGTCGCGGTCGAGTGAGCCGTGCATTGGTCGGATGTAGGGAGTGCGGCATGCCCTTTGATGTCATCGTTGTCGGAGCCGGCGCAGCCGGGGCTGTCCTTGCCGCCCGGCTCACCGAAGATGTGGGCACGAACGTGCTTTTGCTGGAAGCGGGGCCGGACTACCGGAGCGGCGAGCAACCTGCCGAGATGGCGAGTCCAAATCCCTTCAACCTGCTGCTTCCCGATCATTTTCAGCAACAATATATGTACCCCGACCTGATGGCTCGCCGCACCAAGCGGCAGGAGCATCGGGTCTACTGGCGCGGCAAGGGGCTTGGCGGTTCGACGGCCGTCAATGGGCAGATTGCCATTCGCGGCGTGCTCCATGCCTTCGACCGCTGGGAGGAAGTCGGATGCAAGGGCTGGTCGGGAGCCGACGTGCTGCCCTTCTTCTGCCGGCTGGAGGATGACCCGATCGCGGCTAATTTTCACGGCAGCGATGGCCCGATTCCGATCTACCGCGCGCCTGTCGAAAGCTGGGGAAGCGTCGACAAGGCCATGCGCCAAAGCGCGATGGCCCTCGGCCATCCCTGGCATGACGATCTCAATGCTCCGGATGCCGAAGGGGCTTGCACCTATCCCATCAACAGTCGAGCCGGCAAGCGCGTGTCGGTCAATGACGGCTATCTGGAAGCTGCCCGCGACCGGCCGAACCTCACCATCATCGGGCAGGCGACAGTGGACAAGGTGCTTTTCGATGGCAAGAAAGCGATCGGCGTTTTGGCCATCGTGGCCGGTCAGGTTCGCAAATTCGAGGCGCCGCTGGTCATCGTCTCGGCCGGCGCCATCCACTCTCCAGTCATCCTGCAGCGCTCGGGCATCGGTCCGGCGGCTCTCTTGAATCGAAAGGACATCGAGGTGCTTGCCGATCTGCCGGTCGGCGAAGGTTTCTTCGACCATCCTTATTGCCGCATCGAACTGAAGCTGAAGCCGGAATTCAAGGCGACCGATGTCGACGCGCGGCATACCAACTGCTGTGTGCGGATGAGTTCCGGTGTGCCGGGTGCCGAGCGCGACGACATCCTCTACGTCGCCATGAACCATGGCGGTATCGGCGTGGAGTCCGACAGCGCCCAGTTCGGCGAGGCCATGGTCAATCTGATCCTGATGGAGGCCAAGAGCCGGGGCACCGTGCAGTTGCGTTCCGCCAATCCCTTCGACCAGCCGATCGTGGAAGAGAACATGCTGGACGATCCGATGGATATTCAGCGCATGCGTATCGCCTATCGCCACCTTGGCGAGATTGCCCGGCAGGCGCCGATCCAGGCGATCGCCGAGCGCGTCCTGCTGGGGGATTCCGATCTGCCTTTGTCATGGCTCGAAACGGCAAGCGACGAGGAGGTCGACAATTTCCTGCTGGCGCAGTCTTCCGATGCGCAGCATGGGATCGGCGGCTGTTGCATGGGGAGGCCCGGCGAGGCCGTGGTCGATCCGGAATGCCGGGTCTACGGTTTTGAAGGGCTGCGGGTTATCGATGCGTCGATCATGCCGCTCGATTGCCAGGCAAACACCAACCTGACCTCGATCATGATTGGCGAGAAAATGGCCGACAACCTGCGCCGGTCCATCTGACAGCTTGCTGCCGAACGGCATACGGTCGCACGGGAGGCCCGCGCTAAAGGCGCGGGCCTTGGATGTCAGCGGGTGATATCCACCGTAATCGTCTTCAAATCGCACATTTCCATCAGCGTGTGCCGCCCCCCGGTGCGGCCGAGGCCGCTCTGCGTCCCGGCGGCGCCGCCGGCAGGAATATGCGGTTCCCAATAGCAGCTCATCTCATTGATGTTGACGATGCCGACCCTCAGGCTTTCAGCAAAGGCAAAGGCGTTCTTGATGGTGCTGGTGAAGACCGCGGCCGACAGGCCGTAAGGGCTGGACGCCGCAAGTTCCATCGCCTCCTCGTCGGTCTCGAAGGTCAGGACGGGTGCAATCGGCCCGAAGGATTCCTCGACGTTGAGCAGGCTTTCCCGGGTCAGTCCTGTGACGATCGACGGCTCGAAATAGAGATTGGTGGCAAAACCCGACGCCACATTGCCGCCGGTGACGATCTCGGCGCCACGAGCGCGGGCGTCCGCAATGTGGCTGAGCACCTTGTCGACGGCGACCGCATTGTTGATCGGCCCCATCGTCGTCGCGGGATCGAAAGGGTCGCCCATTTTCACCTTCGCGGCCGCTTTCACCAGACCTTCGATAAACCGGTCATGGATGGATTTATGCACCAGCACGCGTTCGGTGGCCGTGCAGATCTGCCCGGCATTGGCAAAGCAGCCGGCCCCCACCTGGGCGGCGGCCATGTCGATATCGGCATCGGCTAGCACGATGGTCGGGCCGTTGCCGCCCATTTCGAGCAGAAGCGGCTTGCCCGCGCCACGCCGGGCGATCGTCGCGCCGGTGGCGGAACTGCCGGTGAAGCCGATGGCATGGGTGCCCGGATGAACGACGGCCTCGTCGCCCACCTCCGCACCATCTCCCAGAACGAGATTGATGGCGCCGTCCGGCAAGCCCGCCTCGATGAAGCATTCGACAAGTGCCGTGGCAATCAGCGATGTCGTCGGCGCCGGCACCCAGACAACGGTGTTGCCCGTTGCGACGGCCGGTCCGAGATAGTAGAGGCAGGGCAGGGCGAGCGGGAAATTCCATGGCGTGATGATGGCAAAGATGCCCTTCGGCTGCAGGAAGCTGAAGGCGCGCTTGTTGGCATCGGCCAGGGGAAACGCCGCCGTCTCCAGCCACTTCATCTGCTCTGCCGCATTGCGGAAACCGAGAGCTGCCGCCGATGCTTCGGCCTTTGCCTCGCTGTGGAAGGGCTTACCCTGTTCCAGGCAGAGCAGGTGGGCAAGCTCTTCGGCGCGACTGTCGATCGCGTCGGCGATGCGCATGCACAATTGAGCGCGTGCGAAGGTTCCCATCTTGCGCATGGTCCCGCGTGCGCCTTCGGCGGCTTTCACCGCGCGACCGACATCGGCGCGGGTGGAAAGGGAGAGATAGCCGAGATGCTCGCCCGTCGAAGGACTATCGATTTTCAGGAATTTGCCCGAGCTGCCGGCAATCCACTCGCCGCCGATGCGGTTGATGCCGATGCGGGCGGCTGCTTCCGGCTCCGAGACGATCGCCATGCCACGCAGGTTGGGGCCTTCGAGAGAAGATTTGAAATGGACTGTCATCATGCGTTCCTTTGGCCGAATTCGGATTGGATGTTCAAAATGGCGGCGCGGCTGCGCTCCACGGCTGCGATGAAAAGTCTGCTGCCGGCCTGCGCGCTCGCCTGCGACGGCGTACCGATGACGCCGTTGTCGCGGATGGCTTCGAAACGGCGCCAGACGGTGACGACCGGCGCGGCGTAAAGGTGAGGATCCGGCCAGGATGGCGGGGTGCCGCCTGGCGGGATGAGATCGCGGCGAACGCTGTCGCCAAGCACATGCATCATCAACGACGTTTCAAGCGCGCAAGCGTGACCGGTGCCTGTGGCGGCATCGGGCAGGGCCTGCGCCGCCACGTCGGCGATGAGATCGAAATACGAGAAACCCGCGGTGACGATGCCACGCTTGCCTAGGGTGGTGATCGCCACCTGGATGGCGGCGCGGTTTCCGCCATGGCCGTTCAGCATGACCGGCAGGAAGCCGTCTTCGGCAAGGCAGGTGCAGAGATCGACGAGAACGGCGATGAAGATCTGCGGGCTGAGGCTCATGGTGCCGGAGAAGGAGCGATGATGCTCGGACGAGCCATAGGCGAAAGGTTCGGCGACACGGATGGAGGCCTGTCCTTCCGCCGCGGCGAGCGCAACCGCTTCCGCAAGCCAGCAATCGACGCCGAGCGGCAGATGCGGGCCATGTTGCTCGACAGCGCCGAGCGGTAGAATGACGACGGGTTTATGCACGCCGGCTGTCGCGTGTCTTTCCGTATCCGGGGAGGTCATCAGCGCAAAGCTGGATCCAGGCGGGATCGGCAAGGCCGGAGCTGGCTCGTTCATCGTGCTGCCTCGACAAGCCGGGCCTTGGCGTAGGTCATGCCGGAATCGGCCAGGAGAGCGACCATGATGATTGCTCCCTTGTAGAGTTCGAGGCTGGACGGGTCCGTGCCGAACACCCGAAGCGCCGTCGTCAGCAGGCTGACGATCAGAGCGCCGACGACCGCGCCCCACACCGTTCCCCTGCCGCCGAAAATGCTGGTGCCGCCAAGTACGGCCGCGGCGATCGCGTCCAGAAGCAGCGAGGTCCCGCCGATGTTGGGCGTCACGACCGGCACCCGGCTGATCATGATCACGGCTGTCAGGAAGACGAAGATACTGGAGGCGCAATAGACGAGGATCGTGTGTTTCGTCACCGGGATGCCGGCAAGTTCCGCGGCTCCGGCATCCGATCCGAGCGCATAGGTACGCAGCCCGAAACGGCTGTGCCGCATCAGGATTGCTGCTACGGCGACGATCAGCAGCGTTGCGAAAATGACATTGGGAATGCCGAAGCTGCGTTCGATGCCGACCGCGCGAAGCGTCGGATCCTTCAGCATCAGGACGCCTTTGGAGGCAACGGCAAGCGTTGCGCCCTGCAGCGCGACCATTGTGGCCAATGTCGTCACGAAGGGCGGTATCTTCAACAGTGCGATAACGGCGCCGTTCGCGAGGCCGATCACCACCATCACGGCAAAGCCGACCAGCAAGGCAAGCGGCAGGCTGGCGCCGCCGTCGATCAGGCTGGCGATGAAGACGGCACAGAAGGCGACGCCGACGCCGGCGGACAGGTCGATGCCTGCCGTCAGCAGAACGATCAGGGCGCCAAGCGCCAGTATGGCGATCGGGGTCGCCTGGGCGACGATGTTGATGAGGCTGGCGGTTGAAACGATGCGGGCGTCGATGAGCGCGAAGATCGCCAGCAGGATGACCAGCAGGATCAACGGCGAGAGGTCGAGAAAGCGCCTGCACCAAATGTTCTGTTGGCGGGTCATGAGGGTTCTCTCATCGGATGTGCCAATCTTCGACCGGTTCGCGCAGGCCTGATTTGACGCTGCGCAGGATTGCATCATTGACGGCGACGGCGCGCAGGGCGTCGTCGAGCGGCATCACGAAAGGGGTTTCGTCGCGAACCGCGGAAATGAAATGGTGGACCTCCTCGAAGAGATCCCCCGTGATGCGGCCATTGACGGTCGGCCAGTGCAAGGCGTCGGGCTGCGACCACTGTCCATGCGACAGGATACGTAACCGTGGTCGCGCACGTCGAGGTCGATCATGCCTTCAGTGCCGATGATTTCGGTGCGCGCCCAGATGCCGGTCGGAACGGTCGGTGGCAGCGTCCAGCCGAAGTAGAGCTGTCCGCTCATTCCGTTCGACAGCTCGACGGTGGAGAAGATCGCGTCTTCGGAGCGAACTCCGAGCGAAGGCATGAGCTTGGCGACCGATCGGGAGTAGACGGCGATGATGTCTGAACCTGAGATCCATTGCAGCGCATCCACGTCGTGCACGCCGAGGTAGAAGCAGACGCTCGAGTTTCCGTTCATGCGAAGACCGACTTCGCGATTGGTGAAACGGCCGCTGCTGCCGTGGATCGGCTCGCCGATCCGCCCGGATTTCACCGCTGCCGCGGCTTCGCAATAGCGCGGGTCGAACCGCAGGATGTGGCCGACCAACAGACGCGCGCCGTTTCTCTCCGCCGCTTTCGCAATCGCCTTGGCAGCGGAAAGATCATGAGCCATCGGTTTTTCGAGCAGCACCGGCTTGCCGGCATCGAGCAGAGTGCGGCAGACGTCTTCATGCAGCGTATCGGGTGCCGCCACTATGTAGGCGTCGGCGGCATTGGCGGCCAGCGCGGTGGCGGCATCGGTGAAATGCCGGGCACCGAAATCGGACGCGGCCTTGCTTCCCGAGGCAGGATTCGGATCAACGAATGCCGACAGTTCCGCGACAGGGCTGGCGGCAACCACCTGCGCATGCAGGAGGCCCATGTAGCCGGCACCGACGATGGCGATCTTCAACTTGCTCAAAGGGTTTCTCCTCACAGGCATGGTGCAAGGTTGGATGCTGGCCGGGGTGAGCAGGCTGGTGGTGTGATCGTGCGATCACCAAAGGCCAGCGTCATTACGTCTTCTTCCGTCGCCCCACGCGCCAGCGTGCCGACAGAGTGGCCTTCGCGCATGACGACGATGCGGTCGGCAACGCCGAGAACCTCGGGCAACTCGCTCGACACCATGAGGATCGCCGCGCCCTCGGCCTTCAATCTTGCGATCAGGTGATGGAGTTCGGACTTCGCGCCGACGTCGACGCCGCGTGTCGGCTCGTCGAGCAGGATGATCTTCGGCTTGGTGGCAAGCCATTTGCCGATGACGACCTTCTGCTGATTGCCGCCCGAAAGCTCGATGGTCATCTTGTCGGGCTGGGCAGGCCGCACGCCGAGTGAGCCGATGAGATCGCGCGCGAGAGCCAGGATGCGGCGAGGTCTCAGCAGGCCGAAGTGACTGTTGTCGCTTATCCAGGCGAGGGACAGGTTATCCCTGATCGACATCGTGCCGACGAAGCCTTCCAGATGCCGGTCTTCCGGTATGTAGACGATGCCGGCGCGATTGGCGGCCTTGGTGTCGCCGCCGGTCTGCTGCCCGCCGAAAATTCTGAGCGTGCCGCCATGCATGGGTTCGAGGCCGGCAATCAGCCTGAGCACTTCGGAGCGGCCGCTGCCCATCAGGCCGGCGAGCGCGACGATTTCGCCCCTGCACACGCTGAGCGTGGCCGACTTCAAGAGCTTGCCATCGGAAATGTTGCTGATCTCGATCGCGGTTTCGCCGACTTGCGCTTCGAGATAGGGGAAGATGTCGCCGACATCGCGCCCGACCATCATGGAGACGATCTCGGCCTCGCTGGTCTGGCGGGTCTGGCGCTCGCCGATGAAGCGTCCGTCACGCAGAACGACGACGCGGTCGCACTGGCTGAAGATCTCTTCCATCTTGTGCGAGATGTAGAGGATGCCGGCGCCGCGAGCTCTCAGCCTGTCGATCAGGTCGTAGAGCTGGTCGCGCTCGCGGTTGGAGAGCGCGCTGGTCGGCTCGTCCATGATGAAGAACCAGGCATCGGACAGAACGGCACGGGCAATTTCCACCATCTGCCGGTGCCCGACGGAAAGCGTTCGCAGCTCCGCGCCAATGTCGATATCGAGCGACAGCTCGTCCATGATGGCCTTCGCATCGCGCCGCATCCGAGCCCGGTCGAGAAATCCCAGGCGGGTGTGCGGTTCGCGGCCGATGAAGAGATTCTCCGCCACCGTCAGGTCCGGCGAAAGGCTGAAATGCTGATGGATGACGCTGATGCCCTTGGCGTCGCTGGGGGAGTGGAACTGGACGGCGTTGCCGTCGATGACGATCTCACCCTCGTCCGGGCGATGCAGACCGGAAATGCACTTCACCAGCGTCGATTTCCCGGCCCCGTTCTCGCCGGCAAGCCCCACCACCTCGCCGGCCGAGACGGCAAAGCTGACACCGTCGAGCGCCTTGACGCCCGGAAAAGACTTGCCAAGCCCGCGCAAGGCGATGCTGTGTTTGCCGACCGATGTTGCGGCGGTGTTGCGGGGCGACGGGGTGGACTTGCGGCCACCGGTCTTGAACAAGGCGGCGACACTCTCCGGCTGGCTGGTGAGAACGGCCACCAGAATGAGGCTCGCGGTCACGAAATAGATCAGGATCTGCGGCACCTGCAGGAAGGACAGGCCGGTGTTGATGACGCCCAGCAGCAGCGCCCCGATCGCCGTTCCCCAGATCGAGCCCTGGCCGCCGGAGAGTTTCGTGCCGCCGATGATCGCGGCTGTGATGGCTGTAAATTCAAGGCCGGTGCCGGCAAGCGGCTGTGCCGAACCAAGGCGGCCGATGGTGAGGATCGCGCCGAGCCCGGCTGTCGCACCGGCAATCAGGTAGACGGAGATGCGCACGAGGTCGACGGGAACCAGAGAGGCCCGCGCCGCCCCCGCATTGCCGCCGATCGCATAGATCCAACGCCCGTATACCGTTCGATTGAGCACGAACCACCAGAGGCTCAGGCAGATGGCGGCGATGATGACGGAGACCGGCAGCAGGCCGATTGTCTCGCGTCCGGCGAAAAGCAGGACCGGATCGGCGACCGCGATGCTGGATGCGCCGGAGAGACTGAGCGCCAGGCCGCGCGCGAACGCCATGGTGGCGAGCGTTGCGATGAAGGGAGAGATGCCGGCAAAGCCGATCAGCGCTCCATTGAGCAGACCTATCGCGGCACCGCCACCGATCGCGGCGAGAAGGCTCAGGCTCGCCGAGCCGGTTGCCGTATAGGCAAGACCCGCGGCGATGCCGGAACAGGCGAGGTTGCTGCCGACGGAAATATCGATGCCGCGCGCGATGATCACGGCCGTCATGGCAAAGGAGATGAGGGCGATGACCGCACTCTGCTGCGCGATGCTGACAAGGTTGCCGGTCGACAGAAAGCGCGGATCGATCCAGCCGAAGACGGCGATGGCGACCAGCAGCACCGCGATGAGAACCGGTTCGTT
This sequence comes from Mesorhizobium sp. M7A.F.Ca.CA.001.04.2.1, assembly GCF_003998485.1. Lineage (NCBI taxonomy): Bacteria > Pseudomonadati > Pseudomonadota > Alphaproteobacteria > Hyphomicrobiales > Phyllobacteriaceae > Mesorhizobium > Mesorhizobium sp. M7A.F.Ca.CA.001.04.2.1. Next base: position 53,590 of record NZ_RZQT01000002.1, on the reverse strand, counting down.
GCGCCGTAGTAACGGAGAGGTCCAGGACTGGAACATGGGTCGGTCCTCTTATCGAGCATCATGCGCGGTCACCACGGAAGCGGCGACGGCGATCGTCAGGAAAAGGGGACGCCGGATGATACGTCATCCGGCGCTTGAGCCGCTTTAGGCTGTTACTTTGCCAGGGTCATGGCGGTCGCCGGAACCTTGGGACCGAGTTGCTCGGTATAGTTCTTGGCTTCCACCGCCTCCTTGTCGGTGTTGATGTATTCGAAGGTGAGGCCATCCGCCTTGAGCTTCGCCGCCGTCGCATCCGAGGTCACGAAATAGGTCGGCATGTAGAGATCCTGCGGCAGCTTTTCGCCGTTGGCCAGGCGAGCGGCAACGGCGATGTTCCAGTAGCCGACACGATAGGCGCCGGTCAGCACGTCCATCACCATCTTGCCGTCGTCGATCAGCGGCTTCATCTCGGCGTCGCCGTCATAGCCGCCGTAGAGCAGCTGGGTTCCCATCGAACTGGCAACGGAATCGGCTGCCAGGCAAAGGCTGTCGGAGATGCAGCCGATGGCCTTCAGGTCCGGATAGGTGGTGAGCCATGTCTGGGCGGCATTCGTTGCCTTGGCTGCGTCCCAGCCGGTCGGCTCGATGCCGACGACCTTGATGTCCGGAAACTCCTTTTTCAGGGTTTCGACAAAGCCTTTTTCGCGCGTGTCGGACACGAAGTTGCCACGCGAACCGACGAGCAGGGCGACTTCGCCCTTGCCGCCAAGCGACTTGCCGAGCGCGCGGGCAACCATCGACATGTTGTCGTAGTCCGGATAGAGCGTCGAATAGTTCGAGCCTGCCTCGACCTTGTTGCCCATGGTGATCACCGGAATGCCGGCGGCGGTGGCTTTCTGGATCACCGGAATGACCGCGTTCTTGTCGATCGGATCGATCAGGATCGCGCTGACGCCCTGATTGATGAAATTCTCGATGATGCTGACCTGTTTTTCCAGGCTACCCTCGGCGCTCTGCCAGGTGGATTTCACCCCATAGTCGGCGGCAGCCACGTCGCCAGCTTCCTTCATGCGGACGAAGAAGGAGTTCTGCAGGTCGATTGCCGCAAGTCCAAGAACCTTTTCCGCGGCAAGCGAGGGCGTTGCGATGGCGAGTGCAAGCAGAGCAATGGATGCTTTCAGGGAAATGCGCATGTTTCAGTTCTCCTCTTGTTGCGACAGGACGATTCTTCGCCTCTTTTTCATGTCCCGCACGACGACCGTCCCAGCGACAGGCATTCCGGCGGTATTCCGCGGCACTCGTGCCGTATCCATGTCGGGCCGCGTCCTGCGTGGACCGGCCTTTCTCGACCTCAGCCGTTCAGGCCTTCGACACCGGCGCCGCAGACAAGCCCGGCGATGCGGGCGCCGCGCGGCGGCTTGAAAGCTCCGCTCATCAACGCGGCCAGCGATGCCGCGCCGCTGAGGTCGGCGGCGATGCCGAATTCGAACCAGAGCACTTCAGCGGCTTTCTGCATGTCCGCATCCTCGACAAGGACGATGTCGTCGACGTGCTTGGCGACGATCTCGTAGATACTTTCGTCCGTGCGGCCGCAGGCCATGGTCGCCACCTTCGTCGTTATCTCGGGCAAGCGAACGACACGGCCGGCAGTCAGGGACGCGTGAAGGGTCGGTGAACCGGTCGGCTCGACACCAACGATCCTGGCGTCGGGTTTGACGTGCTTCAGGACTTCGGACATGCCACTGATGAGGCCGCCTCCGCCGATCGCGACGATATAGATGTCGGCATCGGGAATCTGGTCGACCATCTCCAGCGCCACGGTTCCCTGGCCGGACACGATCTGCGCATCGGCGAAGGGATGCATGTAGAAGGCGCCGCGCGCTTTTGCCTCGGCCGATGCAGCCTCATGCGCTTCATCCCAGACCTTGCCTTGGAAGCGAACGTCAGCGCCCCATTTGCGCAGCTTTTCCGCCTTCAGCGGGCTTGCATTGTTCGGCAGGTAGATGGTGGCGGGAGCGCCGGCCCGGGCAGCCACATAGGCGGTGGCCAGGCCGTGATTGCCGCCGGATGCGGCGACCAGTCCGTTTTCGATCCGGCCCGGCTCGAGCGTTTTCACCCGGTTCGTGGCGCCCCGGATCTTGAAGGAGCCGCTCACCTGGAGGCATTCGAGTTTCAAATAGACATCATTTTGGAGGTTCGCGCCCGTGGCATGGTCGAGCTTGACGACCGGGGTGCGCCGTATGAAGGGGGCAATGCGCCGGGCAGCCGCCATGATGTCTTCATGGCTCATCGGTCAGTGCCTCCGGATATTCGTTGGCCAGCACGAAACAGCAATTCCCCGGGCGCACGCGGCCGGGTTGACGCTTGGCGAAAACGATGCCGTCGATGGGGTGAAGGAGATCGATGGGCGCGCGCGACGGCGTGTGGAGGAAGTGAATGCGTCCGGCAAGGTCGCCTTTGCTGACGGCACTGCCGAGCGGGCTCAAGGGTTCGAAAACACCGTCCTCCTCGGAAAGCAGATAGCCTTCGCTTCCGGGCACCTTGAGCACGCGTGCGTTGGCGCCAGGGGCAATGTCAGGCGCGCCCTTCAGGACGCCTGCATGTTTCAGCACATTGCGGATGCCCCTGCGGCAGATGGCCAACGCATCCGGACTGACAAGGCCGCCGCCGGCCATCTCGCTGCCGATGACGATCAGCCCCTGGTGATTGGCGGACGCGGTCGAGGTCCGGGTTTCACCGAGATTGTCGACCATGACAACGGTCGGCGCCCCGAAGGCGAGCGTCGCCTTGATGTTCTTGCGATGCCCCTGCGCGGTCGGGGAGGGCTCGATGATCGCGCTCGGCAGGATCATCAGGGACGAACCGCCGGAGTGGAGATCCAGGAAGTAGTCGGCCTTCGGAAACAGGATGTCATGCACATAGGCCGCTATCTGGCTTGTCAGCGTGCCGTTGAAATCGCCTGGAAAACTGCGGTTGAAATTCAACCCGTCGACCGGGGAGGTGCGGGTGCCGGCCTCGACGGCCCGAATGTTGATGGCCGGAATCGCGATGATGCGACCGGCTATATCCCGTGGATCGATCTCGCGCAGAAGCTCGCCGAGCGCGATCGGCCCCTCATATTCGTCGCCATGGTTGCCGCCCTCGATCAGGACCGTCGGACCGTCTCCGTTCTTGATGACGGCGAGTGGAACGCGGACCGTGCCCCAGGCATCGTCGTGCGGCGATTGGGGCACATGGAAGAAGCCGATCTGCTTGCCCTCGCGATCGAAATCGACCGACGTGTAAACACTGTTGTTCCGCGGCGTGATGGTCGCGCGGACAGTGTTTGCTGGTCTCTGTACGGTCATTGGTCGGCCTCGAAATTCATTGTCCCCGTCATCATGTCAGTTTTATATATGGTGTCAAGTTTGGATATAAAACCAATGGCAATTCCGATTTCTTGTCTCTATCGTGCGTGGACCACCGGGGATTCTTCGAATGGCAGATGACGCAAAAGAGAGTGGCAAACCGACCTATTCGGCCCCGGCGCTGACGAAGGGTCTGGATGTCCTGGAGCTGCTGGCGGAGGCGCGGGCGCCCTTGACGATGAAGGAGATCGCGGAAGGCCTCGGTCGTTCGAAGAATGAGATTTTCCGGATGCTGATCGCGCTCCAGGAGCGTCAATATATCGAGCGCAACGCCGAGACCGACGCCTATTCGTTGACCGACAAGCTTTTCAAGCTGGGGCTGCACACGCCGAGCGCTCAGGATCTCATGTCCGCCGCAATGCCCGAGCTGACGCGGATTGCCGGGGACTCAAATCAGTCGCCGCACCTGGTCGTCTTCAATCATGGCTTGACCGTCGTGACCGCGGCCGTTCCCGGCGGCGAGGACATGGCGTTCACGCTGCGCCTCGGCTACGGCCGCCTGGCCACCGACGCGACCTCCGGCCATGTGATCCTTGCCTTCCAACCGCCAAAGGTCGCGACGCGGATGATCGACGAATGTGCGGCACATTCGCCGGCGCCGCTGGATCGAGAGGCGCTGGAAAAGCAGCTTCGTACCATCCGCGCGGACGGTTACTGGATGCGCGAGAGCCGTGATTTCGTCGGCATCACCGATATCTGCTGTCCGGTCATCGGACCGGACGGCAGCGCCGTCGCCTCCATTATCGTCGCCTATATCAATCGCCATACGCGTGAAAGCCGCCATGCCTTTACTCTGGAGGTCCTGCGTGCTGCCTGCGATCGCATCTCCATGAAGCTGTCACCGAAGGTTCGCTGAGGGGTCGTGGTGCGCTGACGGCGCGGACGAGGCACCGCCCGCGGGACGTTTGCACCGGATTGATAATACCAGTATGGGTCCAGTCAGGAATGTTTTGATCCTGGGTGCTTCTCGCGCGGGAGGAAGAGCAATGACAACCGTGAACCTGATCGGGCTTGTCAGTCGGGAGATGGAAGCGACAGCCTCCGATGTGCCGCTTTACCGACGGTTGAAATCGGCGATCGAGGCAGCGATCCGTTCCAACGCTTTAAAGGCCGGCGCGGTTCTGCCGGGCGAGCGGGTTCTGGCGGAAGCCCTGTCGATCTCGCGTGTCACTGTGAGAAAAGCTCTGGCGTTGCTCGAAGAGGAAGGGCAGCTCAATCGCCGGCATGGTTCCAAAACCGAGATCGGGTCGCGGGTCGAAAAATCGCTTTCGACGCTGACGAGCTTTTCGGAGGACATTCTGGCGCGCGGCCTGAAGCCTGGATGCCTATGGCTTTCCAAACAGATAAGCCGTCCATCGCCAGCCGAAATGATGGCTTTGGGTATTGCCGCAAACACCAATGTAATCCGCATGCGCCGCGTGCGGACGGCCGATGGCGCGCCGATCGCCGTCGAGGTCTCGGCCGTGCCGGTTCGCTTCCTTCCTTCGCCCGAGATGGTTCAGGACTCCCTCTATGAAGCGCTAGATGCATGCGGCTTCCTGCCTCAGAGGGCAATCCAGCGCATGCGCTCGCGCGGCGCATCGCTGGAGGATGCAAGACACCTTCATTGCGAGATGGGCGCACCGCTGCTGATGACCGAGCGCCGCTGCTTTCTCGCCGACGGACAGATCGTGGAATACTGCGAGACACGCTACAAGGGAGACGTCTACGACTTCGTCTTCGAGCTGCAAAGATAATACCAGTTATGAACTGGTTGTAATCTGGTATTTTCCATTTATCGTGATGGCGACAGGGGAGTGCCGACGTGCAGCGACAAGACATCGCCAACAGTCTCATCGTGTCCTGCCAGCCGGTTCCCGGCGGCCCGATGGACAGTGCGCAATTCGTGACGGGCTTTGCCAGGGCCGCTCTTGAAGCCGGAGCCAAGGCCCTGCGCATCGAATCCGTGCCCTATGTCGCGGCCGCCCGCCTGGCCGTCCGCGAGCCGATCATCGGTATCGTCAAGCGCGATCTGACCGACAGCCCCGTGCGCATCACGCCCTATCTGGCCGATGTCGAGGCGCTGGCCGAGGCGGGCGCCGATATCATCGCTTTCGATGCGACGGACCGTGTCCGTCCCGTTCCTGTCGAAGCGCTTGTGAAAGCCGTCAAGTCCAGGAACAAGCTGACCATGGCCGATTGCTCTTGCCTTGACGATGCGCGCCGGGCCCTTGCCGCGGGTGTCGATTTCGTCGGCACGACGCTTTCCGGCTATGTCGGCGGGCCGGAGCCGGAGGATCCGGACATTGCCCTCATCGCTCAAATGCGAACCCTGACCCCCTACGTCATCGCCGAAGGGCGTATCCGGTCGCCGGAGCAGGCGGCCGCCGCCGCGCGCGCCGGCGCCTGTGCCGTGGTTGTCGGATCGGCGATCACCCGTACCGAGCACGTCACCTCGTGGTTCCACCAGGCGATTTCCGAGGCCTATGCGGCAAGAGGCACGCAAACCGTGCTTGGCCCAACCGTGCTGGGCATCGACATCGGCGGAACCAAGACCATGGCCGCGCTGGTCAGCGGCGGCAAGGTGATCGAGGACATGATCGTGCCGACGGCGCGAGAGGCTGGACCCGACGCCTGGCTGGCATCCCTTGCGCAAAGCACGTCAGCCTGGTCAAGCCGCTTCAGTCGTATCGGTATTGCGGTGACGGGGCTGGTGCACGATGGACGCTGGTCGGCGTTGAATCCGGCGACGCTTGGCATTCCCGACGGCTACCCGCTGGTCGAAAGGGCATCCGCTGTTTTCGGCAAGCCCGTCTGTGCGTTCAACGATGCCCAGGCAGCCGCCTGGGGCGAATACAAATTCGGCGCCGGGCAAGGTCGCGACATCGTCTTTCTGACCATCTCGACCGGAATTGGCGGCGGCATCGTTTGCAACGGCCGATTGCTGTCCGGTCTTGCCGGTCACTTCGGTCTGATCCGTGGTTTGTCTGCAGACCAGGCCCCACTCGAAGACAGCACCTCCGGCCGCTGGATCGCTTCGCAGGCCCTCAAGGCCGGCTTCAAGGCCGATGCCGCCGATGTGTTCGGGCGTGCGCTGAAGGGCGAGGCCTGGGCCGACGCCATCGTCTCGCGGAGCGCCTCGCGGGTCGCGACGCTGTGCCGGGACATTCAGATGATGTTCGATCCGAAATCGATCGTCATCGGCGGCAGCATCGGTCTTGCCGATGGCTATCTCGACCGGGTGCGCGCGCATCTGGGCGAGGTTCCACCGCGCCTTTCCTCCAATCTCGTTGCGGCGAAGCTCGCGGGCCACGCCGGCGTCATCGGTGTTGCCGATCTTGCCGAATGGGCAAGGTAGCGGCGCCGCCGGTCATGCCATGCAAAAATCATCAAAAAAGAAGGGAACGATCATGAAATTGAGCAGGACGTCTTTTGCGCTTATGGCCACCCTCCTCGCGGGGACAGCTTTGCCGACCTTTGCCAACGCAACCGTGACCGTTCTCGGCTGGCCTGGCGGGTCCGAGGAAACCGCACTGCGGGCAACCGTGGAAACCTACAACAAGCAGGCAAGCGATGCCGACAAGGTGGAGCTGCTGTTCTTCAACCGCGAAGGCTTTTACGACAAGCTGCAGGCCGACATGGCGGCCGGATCCAACGCCTTCGACGTGAATCTCGTCGCCACCTACTCGCTCGGTCGCTACGCGCCCTATATGGAGCCGGTCGATCTTGGCGCGGATGCGGCCAAGGTTTTCGGCGAATCCGTTCTCAAGACGATGCAGTTCGACGGCAAGCAATACGGCGTGCCGACCGACCTTTCGCTGCACTTCATGTACTACCGCAAGGATCTCGTCGACGCCTTGAGCAGGGATGACGCCGCCAAGAAGACCTATGGTGAAATCGCCCAGAAATATCTCGGCAAGCCGCTGCAGCCGAAGGACCCGGACAGCTGGACCTGGGACGACTGGGCGGCCACCGCCCTCTATTTCACCAAGCAGGTGAACCCCGACAGCCCGGTGCGCTACGGCACGGTCCTGCAGATGAAGAACCTGCTGTTCAACATGATGGTCTTCCAGTCCCTGCCGCGCTCCTACGGCGGCGACTGGATGGACAAGAACGGCAATGTCACGGTGGATTCCGATGCCTACAAGACCGGCCTCGAGCTCTACAAGAAACTCTATGATGCCGGGTCATCGCCCAAGGATTCGCTGAGCTACGAATATGCGGAAACCAACGCGGCCTTCGCATCCGGTCAGGCCGCGACGGCACTGCAGTGGAATGCCGCGGCGGCGGATCTGACCAGCACCGAAAAATCTCCGGCGGTCGCCGAGGTGACCGGGATCGTCGCGCCGCCGGCAGGTCCCGACGGACGCGCCGATCATATCCACGGCCTTGGTTTGGGCCTCAACAAGAACGCCAAGAACAAGGAAGGCGCCGTCAAGTTCCTGAAGTGGCTCGCCACCGAGGATGCGGCCTTGCTCTATGCGCGCAGCGGCGGTTCGCCGGCATTGTCTCCCGATGTCGTCGCCAAGGTTGCGAAGGAACGTCCCGATCTCGTCAAGCTCGGCGAATTCGCCAGCAAGTACGGCTATGTCATGACCGGAGCGACGTCCGCGAGTGCGCTCCCGGTCTATGAGCTGCAGGCAAAGGAGTTTACCGGCTACTGGTCCGGCCAGCAGAGCCTCGAGGATGCGCTCGCCCACACCAAGGCGGGCATGCAGGACCTTCTCAAGAAATGAACCATTTGCCGGACGCCGGGTCGAGCTCGGTGTCCGGCGCGTTTGGCGGATCGAGATGGCCCTTGTGACACGTGCCGAAGGCAGGATGTATCTGACGCCGCTGGTCGGCTTCCTGCTGCTGTTCCTCGGCTTTCCGGCGATCGTCAATCTGATCTATTCCATTTCGACCGTCACATTCGAGACGCTGCGCAGTCCGGTGTTGAGCGGTTTCAGCAACTATGTCGCGGTGTTGAACGACCGCGAATTCTGGAGCTCGGCCTGGTTCTCTCTGCGATTCGGTATTCTTACCGCATCAGCGGAATGTCTGATCGGTCTTTTCCTTGCCATCTTCCTGGCACCGCTTCTGAGCAAGCGACCAGTCCTGATGGCGCCGTTGATGCTGCCGCTGATGGTCGCGCCGGCCATGGTCGGTCTCATGTACCGGCTGGTGCTGCATGAATTCGCGGGACCCGTCCCCTACTATCTCTTCCAATGGTTCGGTGACAGCCCGGCCTTCCTCGACATCAACAATGCCTTCCGCACCCTTGTCGTCGTGGAGACGCTGCAATGGACGCCTTTCGCCTTCCTGCTCTTCTACATGGCCTATTCGGCCATACCGCTCGACGTGCGCGAAGCCTCCTCGCTCGATGGCGCATCACCGTTTGAGATCGTCCGGTGGATCGACCTGCCATTGATGAAGCCGACGCTGGTCATCGCGTTTTTCATCCGTTTCATCGACGGTTTCCGGGTGTTCGACAATGTCTATGCATTGACCGGCAGTGGTGCAGGAGGTTCAACGACGTCCTTGTCGATCTACATCTACCAAGCCTTCTTCAAGGAAGGGGCTATTGGCAAGGCGGTCGCCGCCTCGGTTGTCCTGTTCATGGCGTCGTTCATCGTTCTCCACTGCCTTAACCGGCTTGCCGGCCGCAGGAAGCGTTGACGATGGCCGGGGCACTGCGCTGGATCGTTTTTGCCATCGCCGTGCTGGCGATGAATTTCCCCATTATCGTGACGCTGATCACATCGCTCAAAAGCCAGCGCGAGCTTTCGACGAACCCCGGTTTGTGGATCAGCCAGCCGACGCTCGACAACTATCTGGAGGTCCTGACGCAGACCAGCCGCTTCAACATCTATGCCTATCTGCTGAACAGCACCGTGGCGGCGCTGATCGGAACCGGCCTTGCAATCGTGCTCGCGTTCCCGGCTGCCTATGCGATCGCGCGCAGCGAGGCGGGAAAGCGCTTGGTCCTGCCGATCGTCATCAATCTTCGCGCCGTGCCGCTGATCATCTTCGCGATCCCGCTTTACATGATGTACCAGTGGCTGGGCCTGCTCGATACGCGGATCGGGCTCGGGCTCATCCTGACCATCGTCAACGCGCCGCTTGCACTCGTCATCCTGGTGAACGCGATTTCAGATGTACCAGTCGAACTCGACGAGGCGGCGAAAGTCGATGGCGCAAATTCCTTGCAGGTGATGATGATGATCGTCCGGCCCGTCATCCGACCGGCGCTGGTCACAACCTTCATCTTCGGCTTCATCACCGCCTGGAACGAATTCCTCTTCGGCCTCATGCTGACAACCAGTCGTGCCGTGCCGATGACGGTCGGCGCATCCTTCTTCTTCGCCGCGAGCGGCGGTGGCGTGAAATGGGGAACCGCTTCCGCGGTCATGATGCTGGGCGCCTTGCCGCCGGCATTGCTGGGTCTTGTGATGTATCGGCAGATATCGGGATCCATGACCGCTGGGGCGGTCAAAGGCTAAAGCAAGAAGAAGTTCGTCTTTCCGACAAATTGGACAACCCAATCCGACAGCGCCAGCGCACTTGTCAGGCCAGGTGACTCGATTCCGAAAAGACGGATCAGCCGTCCGGACGGATCAGCCAGAATGTCGAAATCGCCGAACTGCAACCCGTTCGTTAGGCCGTAGCCCACAATAGCTCGGCTCCAGTTCCCCCTCTCTCAGCCCCGGCCAATAGATGGCGCGTAAAATGGTGTGGCCTCGGGCTGGCCGAGGAAGGAAGAAATGGTGCAGCTTGCTGATGGCGAAATCGCGATGGCGCAGACGCAACGCAGTCTGGTTAGGTCCAGCCTAAGCCGAACTACTGAAAATCATAATTTGTGCAGCGCACCCAACGTGCTTTGCTCCGCCATCGGCTGAAAGAAAACAAGAAAAGAACGTCAGGCGACAGGCTTCGGCGATGCCTCCGGAGCGGGTTTCGTTCGGGCCGGGATAACGCCCGACTTCAGAAAAACAGGGGAACGTGATGACGACAATAATCTCGAAGTTTCGCCGGGCCGCGCTGGTGGCCGGCATTGCGCTCAGCGCCATATCGGTGAGCCTCCACGCCGAAGCTGGCAGCTTGAAACTGGGCATGACGACCTGGGTGGGGTACGGACCGCTCTTCCTTGCCCGTGACATGGGCTACTTCAAGGAAGGTGGGCTCGATGTCTCGCTTGAAATCATCGAGGAAGCATCGCTGTATATGGCGGCTGTTGCCGCCGGCGAGCTCGACGGCAGCGCCTCGACCGTCGACGAGATCATGAAGTATCGTTCGAAGGATGTTTGCTTCAAGTCGGTCTATGCGCTGGATGACAGCCATGGCGGCGATGGCGTGCTCGCGCCCAGCGGGGTCAAGAGCATCGCCGACCTCAAAGGCATGGACGTAGCGCTGAACCAGGGTTCAGTGTCGCAGTTCTGGTTCAATATCCTGCTCAAGCAGGCCGGTCTCACCCAGGCCGATGTGAAGATCACCAACATGACGGCAGACGATGCCGCCGCCGCCTTCATGGCCGACCGCATTCCCGTTGCCGTCACCTGGGAACCGCATCTGACGCTGGCCAAGAAGGAAAACAAGGGACAGGTGCTGATCGACTCCTCCAAGACACCCGGCTTGATCGTCGATGTGGTGGCGCTCAACTGCGACTACATCACGAAGAACCCCGGAGATGTCGAGGCGCTGGTGAAGGGCCTCTACAAGGCCAACGAGTTCATCAAGGAGAATCCTGAGAAGGCGTATGAGGTGATGGCCAAAGGCGTCGGCGGCTGGCTGAAGGATCCGAAGGACTTTGCTTCCTCGGCCGCTGGCGTGAACTTCTACGGTAAGCAGCGCAATGCCGAATTCTTCGCCGGTGGCGAGACTGGCGAAGCCGGCAAGCTGATCAAGCTGGGCGGCGATATCTGGGGCGGCTTCGGCAAGCTCAAAATGGACGTCAAGTATGACGACCTCGTCGATACATCCTTCCTTGGAAAGTAGCTTGGCCTTGGAAAGTAGCTTGGCCTTGGAAGTAGCTTGGCCTTGCAAAGTAGCTTGGCCTGCGAAGTAATTTGACCTTGCAAAGTGATTTGGCTGAACCGGAGGCGGACCTCGCGCCTCCGGTCCAAGCGGCCCAAAAGGGTATCCCGTGACACTAGCACCGAACACGAGCTCTCTGGTCAGCAATGGCGTGACCGCGAGAGTTGAAGAAGGTCAGGCCGGTCGATCCGTCCTGAAAGTCATCGCCACACCGTTTCGGGCTGTGCCGCGCTCTCTCTCCATTACGCTCGGCTTCATGGTCTGGATCGCCGTCATCGGCGGCTGGTTCGCGCTGACCTATTCCGGAGCGGTCAAGGAAATGTTCCTGCCTCGCCCCGAATCCGTGTTGTCCACCACCATCAGCATGGCGCTTGACGGGTCGTTGTGGGAGCATGTTTTCGCCAGCGTCCAGGTGGTGTTGATCGGCTTCGTCCTTTCGAGCATCGTTGCGGTGCCGCTTGGATTGACGATGGGCACCTATCGCATCGTCCAGGCCGTTCTCGAACCGTTGGTCAATTTCATACGCTATCTGCCGGTGACGTCCTTCGTGCCGCTTTTCATCCTGTGGATCGGCATCGGCATCGAGCAGCGCGTTGCCGTCATCGTCTTCGGCGTCTTCTTCCAGCAACTCGTCATGATCGCCGACAGCGCTCGCAGCGTCCAGCGCGACCTTGTCAACGCAGCCTATACGCTCGGCACGAAACGAGGCGACACGGTCTTCCACATCGTCTTTCCGGCCACGCTTCCGAGCGTGCTGGATGTGCTGCGCGTCACCATGGGCTGGGCCTGGACCTATCTCGTCGTGGCCGAACTCGTCGCCGCCCGCAGCGGACTTGGCTACATCTCGCTCAAAGCCATGCGCGGCTTTCAGGTCGACGTGATCTTCATGGCCATCGCCATGATCGGCATCCTTGGTCTTTGCACCGACCAATTGTTCCGGGGCATCCGCCGCCTCGTCGCTCCCTGGGCCAATTGAGGAACACGCACACATGGACGCCCTGAATCTTACGACGAAACCAAAGAGTTCCGACATAGGCATCGACAATGTGGTCCTGCGCTACGGCAAGGGTGACAATGCGGTGCTGGCGCTGGATGGCATTTCCTTTCACGTCGTGCCCAACGAATTCTGTGTGATCGTCGGCCCATCCGGCTGCGGCAAGTCGAGCCTGCTTTATCTCGTCGCCGGTCTTGAGGAGCGGACCGGCGGCATGATCGTAGTCGGCGGCAAGCCTGTTACCGAGCCGGGCCCGGATCGCGGCATGGTGTTTCAGGCATATACGCTGTTTCCCTGGCTTACGGTGGCGCAGAACGTCGAATATGGCCCGAAGCGGAAGGGCATTGCGCCGGCCGAGCGCAGGGTCATTGTCGAGCATTTTCTCCACGAGGTCGGTCTGGCAAAGTTCGCCAACCATTACCCGTCTCAGCTGTCGGGCGGCATGAAGCAGCGCGTTGCGATTGCGCGCGCGCTCGCCAATGATCCGGACGTGCTGCTGATGGATGAGCCTTTTGGAGCGCTCGACAGCCAAACCCGTCACAGCATGCAGAAGCTTTTGCTGAGGATCTGGGATCATTCCAAGAAGACGGTCCTATTCGTTACCCATGACATCGATGAAGCGATCCTGCTGGCGGACAGGGTGCTCGTCATGTCCGGCCGGCCCGGTCAGATCAAGAAGGAAATCCGCGTAGGCCTCCCGCGTCCACGCAGCATGGATCTGGTCATGGAGCCGAACTTCATCGCCATGAAGCGGGAGATCCTCGAGCTCCTGAAGAACGACGAAGACGACGAGCACTAATGCATGTCGCTCAAAAGTGACCTCGGTTTTGGGCAGACGACATGCATGAAACAGACATCGGCAGTCTTCGGTGTGGATGACGAAACGGGCAAGGCATGAGCATCGAGGCGGCGGAATTTGACTATATCGTCATTGGCGCGGGCTCGGCCGGCTGTGTCTTGGCAAACAGGCTGAGCGCAGACCCGGCAGTTCGTGTCTGCCTGATCGAGGCGGGCGGCAGCGACGACCGCACCAGGGTGCGCGTGCCGGCCGGCATTCTCTCGCTCTACGGCAATCCGAACTTCGACTACGGCTACAAGGGCGTGCCGCAGCCGCTGCTCAACAACCGCCGCATACCGGTCAACCGCGGCAAGGTTCTTGGCGGGTCGAGTTCGATCAACTCGATGGTCTATATTCGTGGCGCCGCGCAGGACTACGATGAATGGGCAGCGCTTGGCTGCGCCGGGTGGTCCTATGCCGATGTCCTGCCGGTCTTCAAGAAATTGGAGCGGAACTGCCTGTTGCAGAGCCCCGCCTATCATGGATTCGACGGCGAATTGCTGGTCGACAATCCGCGCGATCCCAACGTGGTATCCAGCCTGTGGGTTGAGGCGGGCAGAGGCGTAGGCCTGCCCGAGAACCGCGACTTCAATGCCGGTGGCCAACTCGGCCTCGGCATCTACAACGTCACCCAGAACAGAGGCGAGCGCTTCTCGGCCTACAGCGCCTTTGTCCGGCCGATTCTCGGCCGCTCGAATCTACGGATATTGTCAGGCGTCGAGGTTCTTGATCTGGCGATTGAGCGTGAGCGCGTCACCGGCGTCAACGTGATCAGGGAAGGCGCAACCCAACGGTTGGGGTGCCGAGCGGAGGTCGTCCTCAGCGCGGGTGCGATCGGATCGCCGCGCATTCTGCTTGCTTCCGGCGTCGGCCCGGCCGGGGAGCTGAAAGCAGCGGGGATTAAACCGGTCGCGAACCTGCCAGGCGTCGGTAAGAACTTGCGCGACCATGTCGATGGCATGATCACGGTGCGATCGAACAGCCGCAAGACGCTCGGCCTTTCACTTGCCAATCTTCCGGCGATGCTGGCGGCGCCGTTCCAGTATTTCGCCCGGCGCAAAGGCATGCTGACGACCAACTATGTCGAAGCCGGCGGCTTTGCCAGGACGAAGTATGCCGGGAGCATACCCGACATTCAGTTCCACTTCGTGCCGGGCTATCGCAGCCATCGCGGTCGGCTCGTCGAATATGGCCACGGCTATGCCGTGCACACCTGTGTGTTGAGACCCGGGAGCGTCGGCGAAATCACGCTTCAACGCGACGGCACCCGCCGCAATATGCTCATAGACCATCGCTTCTTCAGTGACGAACAGGATGCCCTGACCCTCGTCGAGGGCATAAAGGTCGCGCGTTCGATCCTGGCTTCGCCGGTTTTTGGCGGCATCCGCGGACCGGAAATCCTGCCTGGGCCCGACGTGAACACCGATGACGAGATTCTCGCCTATCTGCGTGCCGAGGCTCTTACCGTCTATCATCCGGTTGGCACGGCCAGGATGGGCAACGACGCCATGGCGGTGGTTGATCCCGCCAGTCTCAAGGTGCGCGGTTTCGACAATCTGCGCGTCGCTGATGCCTCCGTCATGCCGACATTGATCGGTGGCAACACCAATGCGCCATCCATGATGATTGGCGAAAAGGCGGCTATGGCAATACTGGCGTAGCCGTCTGCGCGCGGCCAATTCAGCATTTAGGAACAAGCTAACCACTGCCACATGAAATCGTAATTTTCGCTGCCCGGTCCCTCCAGTAAACCAACGATCAGACCTCCGCCGCATGCGCAGAAACTCTCGGGGAGAGCCAGAAAGGGCCGCTGAATGCCAGTCGAAACAGTAGACACGCTTGTTGTTGGCGGCGGCCAGGCGGGGCTGGCGATGAGCGAGCATCTGAGCAAGTGCGGCGTGCCCCATCTCGTGCTGGAGCGGGACCGCATCGCCGAACGCTGGCGTAGCGAAAGATGGGACTCGCTGGTTGCCAATGGTCCCGCCTGGCATGACCGTTTTCCCGGCATGGAATTTCCCAATGCCGGTCCGGATGCCTTTATCGGCAAGGAGAAGGTCGCCGACTATTTTGTCGCTTACGCCGACATGATCGCTGCCCCCATCCGCTGCGGCGTGGAGGTCAGGAAAGTGGAAAGGCTTGTCGGCCGTCCCGGCTTCCGGATCGAAACCTCGGATGGCGTGATCGAAGCCAGGAGCGTGGTTGCCGCCACCGGCGCTTTCCAGCATCCGGTCATCCCGGCCGTCGTTCCCGGGGACGCCGGACCTATGCAGATACATTCCAGCGCCTATCGCAATCCCGGCCAACTGCCCGCAGGCGCGGTGCTGGTGGTCGGCTCCGGGTCTTCGGGGGTGCAGATCGCCGACGAACTCCAGCGTGCGGGACGGCGGGTTTATCTCTCGGTCGGGCCGCACGATCGGCCGCCGCGGGCCTATCGCGAACGTGACTTCTGCTGGTGGCTGGGGGTTTTGGGCAAGTGGGACGCGCAGGCGCCTGCGCCCGGCACCGAACATGTCACCATCGCGGTCAGCGGCGCGCGTGGCGGCCAGACGATCGACTTCCGGCGCCTTGCCGCGCAAGGGATGACGCTGGTTGGCCGGACCGAATCCTACAGGCACGGTGTGATGACCTTCGCACCCGATCTGGCCAAGAATATCGCGCGCGGCGATGCGAATTACATGTCGGTTCTGGACGAGGCAGATGCCTATGTCGCCCGCAACGGCCTCGACCTTCCCCCAGAGCCCGAGGCCCGCAAGATCGGCCCGGACCCGCGATGCATGACCGATCCCATTCTCGAGCTGAACCTGTCGGAAGCCGGGATAGGTTCGATCATCTGGGCGACGGGATTCACCGTCGACTACAACTGGCTGAAGGTCGATGTGTTCGACGAAAGGGGCAAGCCGAAGCACCAGCGCGGTGTGTCGACCGAGCCCGGCATCTATTTCCTCGGACTGCCTTGGCAATCGCGCAGGGGGTCGAGCTTCATCTGGGGCGTCTGGCACGACGCGCAGCATGTGGCCGACCATATTTCCACGCAGCGCAAATACCTGGCCTACCATGCGTCCGCGAAGCGCGAGACCAAGGTGGCATAGACACGGCACCTCAAACGAGATGCCCCGACCTCGAGCCTGATCCGACGGAGACCAAGATGGCGCATACAAGAATTCGAAAGTTCAACACCAAGGACACTTATCCCGAGCAGAAGCTCGACAATGATCTGTGCCAGGCGGTCGTTACGCGGGGCGGCAGGACCGTCTATCTGCGCGGCCAGTGTCCGCAGGACCTCGACACGGCCAAGAACATCGACAGCCATGATCCAGTCGAGCAGACGCACAAGGTCATGCAGAACATCCGCCAGCTGATCGAGGAGTGCGGCGGCACCATGGAGCACCTGGTCAAGGTGGTGGTCTACATCACCGATGTGCGCCATCGTGAGGCGGTCTACCGTACCATGGGCGAGTATATCAGAGGCGTGCATCCCGTCTCGACCGGCCTTGTCGTGCAGGCCTTGGCGCGGCCGGACTGGCTGGTCGAGATCGACGGCACCGCCGTCATTCCGGACTGATTGCGATGACCTTTTCCATTGTCGCGCGGTGCGGCCGCACCGGCATGTTCGGGGTCGCGGTGTCCTCCTCGTCGCCTGCTGTTGCGGCGCGCTGCGCCTATGCGCAGGCGGGCGCCGGGGCCATTGCCAGCCAGAACGTCACCGATCCTACGCTTGGACTGCGCGGTCTCGAATTGCTGGCGCGCGGCGTGTCCGCGGCGGAGGCGATTGCCATATTGAAGCGCACCGGTGCCTATCCCGAATACCGGCAGGTGCTGGCTGTCGACGCCGCTGGAGCGACCGCGATCCATTCGGGTCCCAAAGCTCTTGGCATCTGGGCGGAGGCGCGAGCTGACAATGTCGCCTGCGGCGGCAACATGCTGGCCCATGATGGCGTGCCGCAAGCGATGGTCGAGGCCTTCCTGGCGTCGGAGGGGCATCTCGGCGACCGCCTCATCGCGACTATGCGCGCGGCGCTGACAGCCGGCGGCGAGGCTGGCCCTGTCCATTCCGCCGGCATGAAGCTGGTGCGTGAGGTGGCGTGGCCGGTCGCCGACCTGCGCTGCGACTGGACCGACGATTGTCCTATCGAGCAACTGGCGGCGCTGTGGCAACTCTACAAGCCACAGCTCGATGCCTATGTGACCCGCGCGATCAACCCATCCGATGCGCCGAGCTACGGCGTGCCGGGCGACGAATAGTCAAGACAGGGGTCACCTGCGATGAGTGAACTCAGCCACAAGGACTGGATCGGCAAGGCGTCCGCGATCCGTTTTCGTGACAAGGCGTTCATCGACGGCAAGACGGTCGCTGCGCGTTCGGGCCGGACCTTTGCCAGCGTCAATCCGGCAACCGGCGAGGTGCTGGCCGAAGTGGCGTCCTGCGGCGAGGAAGACATCGATCTGGCGGTTGCCGCCGCTAGGCGCAGCTTCAACGCCGGCGTCTGGTCGCGCACCAGCCCGGCGCACCGCAAGGAGGTGTTGCTGCGGCTGGCGCAGTTGCTGCGCGACAACCTGCATGAACTGGCCCTGCTTGAATCGCTCGACATGGGCAAACTGGTCAGGGATGCGGCTTCGGTCGACGTCCCCGGCTCGGCGGCGATCTTCCAATGGTATGGCGAGGCCATCGACAAGATCTATGGCGAGGTGGCGCCGACCGGCGAAGGCGATCTGGTGCTGGTGCGACGCGAGCCGCTTGGCGTGGTCGGCGCGGTGGTGCCGTGGAACTTCCCGCTCGACATGGCGACCTGGAAGTGCGCGCCGGCGCTGGCGGCGGGCAATTCGGTGGTGCTGAAACCCGCCGAGCAGTCGCCTCTGTCGGCCCTGCTCCTGGCGGAGCTGGCGATGGAGGCGGGCCTGCCTGCCGGCGTGCTCAATGTCGTGCCCGGCCTTGGCGAAACCGCCGGCCAGGCGCTTGGCCGCCATATGGATGTGGATTGCCTCGCCTTCACCGGTTCGACCGCGGTGGGCAAGATGTTCCTGCAGTACTCCGGGCAGTCGAACATGAAGCAGGTCTGGCTGGAGACCGGCGGCAAGAGCCCCAACCTCGTCTTTGCCGACTGCGGGGATCTCGATGTGGTGGCCGATATGGCGGCCTTCGGCATCTTCTTCAACCAGGGCGAGGTCTGTTCCGCCAATTCACGCCTGCTCGTCCAGCGCGGCATCAAGGATGCCCTGGTGGAGAAACTGGTGCAGCGTGCGGCGGCCACGCAGCCCGGCGATCCGCTCGATCCGATTTCGAAAATGGGCGCGATGGTCGATAGTCGCCACGCCGCCAACGTCATGCGCTTCGTCGAGGCCGGTAAAAAGACCGCGCGCCTGGTCGCGGGCGGCGACATGGTCACGGTCAATGGGCGCGGCAGCTTTGTCCAGCCCACCATTTTCGACGATGTCACGCCTGCCGATCCGATTGCCCGCGACGAGATCTTCGGGCCGGTGCTTTCGGTCATTGCCTTCGATGACGAGGCCGACGCGATCCGCATCGCTAATGACAGCCCCTACGGGCTCGCCGCATCGCTGTGGACCGACAGCCTGTCGCGCGCGCACCGCATCGCCGGGCGGCTGCAGGCCGGCACAGTTTCCGTCAACAAGGTCGACGCTCTGAGCCCGATGACGCCGTTCGGTGGTTTCAAGCAATCCGGCTTCGGCCGCGACCTGTCGCTGCATGCGCTCGACAAGTACACCGCGCTCAAAACGACATGGATCAAATATTGATGGGCGCCTAGAGCGCATCGCGATCGAACGGATTCAAGTGATGCGCTTTAGGCCTTTGCTCCATGCATGTCGTTTGCGCAAAACCGGGGCCACTTTTGCGCGACATGCATTAGGCTTGATCGAAGCCCTCAAACCGGCAACATAGCCAGCCATGCCGCTACGCTTCACGCTCAGACAGCTGGAATATTTCGTTGCCGTGGGCGAAGCCGGCTCCATCGCCAAGGCGGCCGAGCAGGTCAATGTGTCGCCGCCATCGATTTCGGCCTCGATCGCGCAGTTGGAAACCGAGTTCGGCGTCCAGCTTTTTGTCCGCAAGCATTCGCACGGCCTCTCGCTCACCGCCGGTGGCCGCATCTTCCTCAAGGAAGCCGCCCGGCTGCTCAATGATGCCGATGCCTTGCATGACGTCGCCGGCGATTTTGCCGAGAAGGTGCGCGGCCCGCTGGCGGTAGGATGCCTGCTGACCTTTGCGCAGATCGTGCTGCCGGCGCTGCGCATGCGGTTCGAGCGTGCTTATCCCGATGTGCGCGTGCGCCAGTTCGAGCGCAATCAGGGGCAATTGCTTGAGATGCTGCAGCGCGGTGAAATCGACCTTGCCCTGACCTACGATCTCGAACTGTCGCAGGATATGACCTTCGAGCCGCTGATGTTGGTGCCGGCCTATGTCATGCTGCCGGCGGGCCATCGTTTCGCGACCAAGGCGTCGATCACGACGGAGGAACTGGCCGACGAGCCGATGGTGCTGCTCGACCTGCCGTACAGCCGCGAATATTTCCTGTCGGCATTCCACCAGCGAGGGATCCGGCCCAATATTGCCGAGCGCACCGGCGACATTGCGGTCATGCGCTCCATGGTGGCCAACGGCTTCGGCTACGGCATCGCCAACATGCGGCCGCTCAACACGCTGGCGCCGGACGGCAAGCCGCTCGTCTTCGTGCCGTTGGACGGTGACCTGCGGCCGCTGACCATGGGCGTCGCCTTGCCCAATTCCGAACATCGTACGCAATCCGCCCAGGCGTTCATCGACCACTGCCGGCATTTTGTCGTCGAGCAAGGTGTGTTCGGAGCCGAGCGGGCCGTCGGCCAGGCAGCGCTTCCGCAGAAGTAGCGCCCGGTTACGCCAGTTGCTGGTCGGCAAGCCGCTTAAGCAATTTTTCCAGCATGTCGTCGCAGCGGCGCATCTGCTCGACGCTGACGAATTCGTCCGGCTTGTGCCCTTGCGCCATCGACCCCGGTCCGCACACGACCGTCGGCGTGCCGAGATCGCGGCTGAACAGGCCGCCTTCCGTGCCGAAGGCCATCTTGATGGTATTGTTGGCGCCGGTCAGCGATTTGACGAAGGCGACGGCTTGCGAACTGGCTGGCGTGTCCAGGCCGGGATAGGTGTTGGTGATGTCGATGTCGATTGCTGCCTCGGGCGCGATGGTCGAGGCTTCGGAAGCAATATGAGCAGCCTCCTTGCGCAGGCGGTCGAGAATCTCGTGCGGGTCGTCGGCCGCGACATTGCGGATCTCGAAGTCGACCTGGCAAAGGTTCGGCACGATGTTCAGCGCCACGCCGGCGTTGATCTTGCCGACATGGACGGTCGTGTATGATATGTCGTAGTCGCCGTCGCGGGCGCCATCGCGCACCAGCCGGTCCTGTTCGCGGCGCAAGGCGGCGACGAAGTCGCAGCCGAGATGGATGGCGTTGAGCGCCAGCGGGGCCAGCGCCGAATGGCCTTCGCGCCCCTTGCAAAGCGCGCGTGCGGCAAGCTTGCCCTTGTGCCCCGTCGCCACCTGCATATCGGTCGGCTCGCCGACAATGCATAGCAGCGGCCGATGCGGGGCCGCTTGCAGCATGTCGATTAGGCTGCGCACACCGATGCAGCCGATCTCCTCGTCGTAGGAGAGTGCCAGGTGCAGAGGCGTCTTCAGCGTCATTTTCGCGGCCTTGAGGCACGCGGCGAGCGCGCAGGCCACAAAACCCTTCATGTCGGCCGCGCCGCGTCCGTAAAGCTTGCCGTCACGGTTCGTCATCTCGAAGGGCGGCAGCGTCCAGGCCTGGCCGTCGACGGGAACGACGTCGGTGTGACCGGACAGCATGATGCCGGAAGCATCAGTCGGTCCGATGGTGGCAAAGAGGTTGGCCTTGTGGCCGTCCTCGCTGTGGATGATCTGGCTGGCAGTGCCGTGCGCGTCTAGCAGGTCCGCCACGTAGTTGACGAGGGCGAGGTTCGAGTCGCGGCTCACCGTCGGGAATGCGAGCAGCTTTTCAAGGATCTGGATGCTGTCCATGCGTCTTGTGTCTCATTGGCCGTCGGTACTTCTAGCATCGCGTGGCCGGGGCCTTGAAGTCGCATTTGGCTCAGTCGGGATTCAGCGGATGCTAATCCGGATGTGTGCGATTAGGCGCGGCCTAACCGGCACAGAAGAAATCTGTTGTTTTCCGGCGCTTGCCGCAACTTATGAATGGTCTCACGGCATCAACCCACTGGGCTGGCCGGCTTGCGTCACGCCTCGAAACCATGATCGGGCGTGCTGCAGGGCGACGCTGGCAGGAAGGCACGTTCCATGCGCGATCCGCGTTATGATATTCTGTTTGAGCCCGTGAAGATCGGTCCGGTGACCGCCAAGAACCGCTTCTATCAGGTGCCGCATTGCAATGGCGGCGGCTATCGCGACCCTTCGGCCGCGGCCGAGATGCGCCGCATCAAGTCGGAAGGCGGCTGGGGCGTCATCTTCACCGAGCAAACCGAGATGCACCACACATCGGAGATCACGCCCTTCATCGAGCTCAGGCTGTGGGACGATGCCGATATTCCGGCGCTGGCGAAGATGGCCAAGGCAATGCACCAGCATGGCGCGCTGGCCGGCATCCAGCTGGCCTACTCAGGCATCAACGGGCCGAACCTCTACACCAAGGAAGTGCCGCGCGGGCCGTCGGCCCTGCCGATCCGCACCTTCACCAACGATCCGGTGCAGGCGCGCGCCATGGACAAGCAGGATATTCGCGACCTGCGCCGCTGGCATCGCAATGCCTTCAAACGGGCGAGGCTCGCGGGCTTCGATTTGGTGTGCCTCTACGGCGCGCATGGCTTCGGCATCATCCAGCACTTCCTGTCCACGGCCACCAACCAGCGCAGCGACGAATATGGCGGCTCGCTGGAGAACCGCTCGCGGCTGATGCGTGAGCTGATCGAAGAGGGCAGGGACGCTATCGGCGACACGTGCGGCCTGACGCTGCGGCTGTCGCTGGACGAGATGATCGGTGAGCTCGGCTTTGCCAATTCCGAAGTGCGCGACATGATCGAGATGCATGCCGATCTGCCCGACCTCTGGGACCTGGCGCATGGCGCTTGGGAGGACTGCTCCGGGCCGTCGCGGTTCAAGGAGGAGGGCGCGCAGGAGAGCCTGGTGTCCGGCATCAAGAAACTGACCTCGAAGCCGGTCGTCGGCGTCGGTCGCTTCACCTCGCCGGATGTGATGGTGAAGATGATCAAGTCCGGCACGCTGGATTTCATCGGCTGCGCGCGCCCATCGATTGCCGATCCCTTCCTGCCGAAGAAGGTGGAGGAGGGGCGCATCGAGGACATTCGCGAATGCATCGGCTGCAACATCTGCATCACCGGCGACATGACCATGTCGATCTCGCGCTGCACGCAGAACCCGACCTTCATGGAGGAATGGCGCAAGGGCTGGCATCCCGAACGCATGCAGGCCAAGGGCGATAGCGACAGCGTGCTGATCGTCGGCGCCGGCCCGGCCGGGCTGGAGGCGGCGCGTGCGCTCGGCCTGCGCGGCTATCAGGTGGCCATCGCCGAGGCCGGCACCGAACTTGGCGGCCGCGTGGCGCGCGAGTGCCGCTTGCCTGGTCTCTCGGCATGGGGACGCGTGCGCGACTACCGCCAGTACCAGATCAGCCAGATGTCCAATGTCGACGTCTATTTCGAAAGCCGATTGTCGGCGCAGGAGATACTGGACTTCGGCTTTCAGAACATTGCGCTTGCCACCGGCTCGACATGGCGCCGAGACGGCGTGGCGCGCGCGCATGTCGTGCCGATGCCGATCGACCCGGCCATGCCGGTCTACACGCCGGACGATCTGATGGCCGGCACTGTGCCGACCGGCAGTGTCGTGCTGTTCGACGACGACCACTACTACATGGGTGGCGTTCTGGCCGAGCTGATGGCGCGCCAGGGTGCGAAGGTGACGCTGGTGACGCCGTCAGCCTATGTGTCCGACTGGACCCGCAACACGCTGGAGCAGGGCGCCATCCATCGCCGGCTGGCCGAACGCGGCGTCGAGATCGTGCTGAACCGGACTGTGACGCGCATCGTGCCGGGCGGTGTTGCCACGGCGTGCGCCTATACGGGCAGCCAATTTGACATCGCCGCGGACGCCGTGGTGCTGGTCACGTCACGCCACCAGGACGATAGTGTCTGGCAGGAATTGAAGGCGCGGCGGGACGAATGGGCCGATAGCGGCATCCGCTCGGTCAAAATCATCGGCGACGCCGAGGCGCCGGGTCCGATCGCCTGGGCAACCTATGCCGGCCACCGCTTCGCGCGCGAGCTGGATGAAGCCGATATCGGCGACGCACTGCCCTTCCGGCGCGAGGTCACAGCGTTGGCCGCGGAATAGGGCGCCTGCGGCGCGGTCAGCGAATATCGGATTGTTCAACCATACCGCATTGCACAATTCCTTCGCTTGGTCACAATGCAGGCATGGTTCGAACCGCACTCGCCGTCCTGGTGATCGATGAAAACCGCATCCGCGCCGCGATCATCGAGGCGGGGTTGCGCGAGGCCGGCCATGAGCGGGTCACTGTCATCCATGATGTGACCGGCATTGCGCGGCGGATCGCCGAGATCGAGCCCGATGTCATCGTCATCGATCTCGAAAATCCGAACCGCGACATGCTGGAAAACATGTTCCAGCTGTCGCGCGCGGTGAAGCGGCCAATCGCCATGTTCGTTGACCGCTCGGACCAGGCCTCGATCGAGGCGGCGGTCGATGCCGGCGTTTCGGCCTATGTCGTCGACGGTCTGCGGCAAGAGCGCGTCAAGCCGATCCTCGACATGGCGGTCAGCCGCTTCAACGCTTTTTCGCGCATGGCGCGCGAACTGGAAGAGGTTCGCGGCGAGCTCGAGAGCCGCAAGGTGATCGACCGCGCCAAGGGCATCCTGATGAAATCGCGCGGCCTCTCCGAAGAGGCCGCCTACACGCTGCTGCGCAAGACGGCGATGAACCAGAACCGCAAGATCGGCGACATCGCCCAAAGCCTGGTGACTGCCGCGGGGCTGCTGGGACCGGCGGAGGACGAATGAGCATGACTGCCGAGCACCAGATCACCGCCGGCTTCATGCCGCTTTTCGACAGCGCCGTGCTGGTCGCGGCCGGCGAGCTTGGCTTCGCCGCGCAAGAAGGCATCGATCTGAAGCTGCACCGCGAGACATCCTGGGCCAACATCCGCGACCGCATCGCCATCGGCCACTTCCATCTCGCGCATATGCTGGGACCGATGCCGCTCGCCTGCAATCTCGGGCTGACGCCGCTGGCCTCGGAAACCATCGTGCCGTTCTCGCTCGGCCTCGGCGGCAATTGCGTCACCATCTCCAATGCCGTTTGGGCCGGTATGGCGGCACACGGCGCCGAGGCCGACCTAGACCCGGCGCGCGCCGGTGCCGCACTTGGCGCGCTCATTCGCGAGCGCGCTGCGGCCGGTGGCGATCCGCTGCGCTTTGCCGTGGTGCATCCGCATTCCGGGCACAATTACGAATTGCGCTATTGGCTCGCCGCCTGCGGCATCGATCCGAGCCAAGAGATTGAGATCGTCATCGTACCGCCGCCCTTCATGGCCGATGCGCTGGCCGCCGGCCGCATCGACGGCTACTGCGTCGGCGAACCCTGGAACAGCGCTGCGGTGGCCGCCGGCACCGGCCACATCGTCACCGTCAAGGCGCGGATATGGCGCAACAGCCCGGAGAAGGTGATCGGCGTGCGCAAGGCTTGGGCAGATGAAAACCCCGAGGCCTTGGCGGCGCTGCTGCGCGCGCTGCATCGCTCGGCGCGCTGGTGCCAGGATCCGGCCAACCATGGCGAACTGGCCGGGGTGATGGCGCAGGCCGGCTTCCTCGGCCTGCCGCCGACCGTGCAGATGCCGATCCTGACCGGCCATCTCCAACTGGGCGGCGGTGCGGAGCGGACCATCGACGACTTCTTCCTCCCCTTCGACAAGGCGGCGAACTTTCCGTGGAAGAGCCATGCGCTGTGGTTCTACACGCAGATGGTGCGCTGGGGGCACGTGGCGCACACGCCTGAAAGCCTTGCCATCGCCCGCGATTGCTACCGTCCCGACCTCTACCGTTCGGCGCTGAAGCCGCTCGGCGTCGCGCTTCCCGGCGCCAATTCGAAAGTCGAGGGTGCGCTCCAAATTGCCACCGCGGTCGGCGCGACAGGCGCCGGCCTTGTGCTCGGTCCGGATGGTTTCTTCGACGGTCAGATCTTCGATCCTGACGAGATCGATGCGTACATTACCGGCCAGAAATCTGCCGAGATTCAGGCCTGATCATTTCCGCGCCATCCTTGTGCATTGCACAAGAATTGTGCGCGCGATTGCCCTAATGAACAATCTTTGGCCTTCCGGCCATAGGGTTCGATGCGCCGGCGATCAGCGCGGGCTGCTGATTTCATTGGCCTTTTTCACCTCTCTCAAAACTGGCACGGTTCCTGCTTTGAAATAGACAGGCCCTTCGCGGGTCACGGAACGGGCGTCCAATGGCGGGCGCCACAGGCAAAGCTGCCGCTCAGGTTAAAGCGCGCTCCCGGTCACCCGGACGCGAAGACCTGGCTGGCGGCTTTTTTGTTTTGATCAACACGCAATCGACGACGCGGATCCCAAGCCGCGCCCAACCGGAGACGACGATGACGAAACGGATCAGGACTGGAACGACCCTCAAAGACATGACGCGCCGCGATTTTCTGGTCAGCAGCGCGATGACGGCCGGCCTGTTCGTGGCGGCCCGCAAGCTCTTCCCTTCCGGCGCCTATGCCGCGACCGCCACTCCGGAGGTCACCGGCGCCAAGCTCGGCTTCATTGCCCTCACCGATGCGGCCCCGCTGATGATCGCCAAGGAGAAGGGGCTGTTCGCCAAGTTCGGCATGCCCGACGTCGAGGTGCTCAAGCAGGCCTCCTGGGGTGCGACACGCGACAATCTGATGCTCGGCGGCGCGGCCAACGGCATCGACGGCGCTCATATCCTGACACCGCTGCCTTACCTCATGCACACCGGCAAGGTGACGCAGAACAACCAGCCGATGCCGATGGCGATCGTGGCTCGGCTCAACTACGACTGCCAGGGCATTTCGGTCGCCCAGGAATATGCCGGCACCGGTGTCGGCCTCGACGCCTCGAAGCTGAAAGACGCCTTCGCTGCCAAGAAGGCGACCGGCAAGGAAATCAAGGCCGCCATGACCTTCCCGGGCGGTACGCATGATCTGTGGCTGCGCTATTGGCTGGCCGCCGGCGGCATCGATCCCGACAAGGACGTCTCGACCATTGTCGTGCCGCCGCCGCAGATGGTGGCCAACATGAAGGTCGGCAATATGGACGTGTTCTGCGTCGGCGAGCCGTGGAACGAGCAACTCGTCCATCAGGGCGTCGGCTTCACCGCCGCCACGACAGGCGAATTGTGGAAGGGCCATCCCGAAAAGGCGCTCGGCCTGCGCGCCGAATTCATCGAGAAATATCCGAACGCCACCAAGGCGATCCTGATGGCCGTCATGGAAGCGCAGCAATGGTGCGAGGCCACCGAGAACAAGGACGAGATGGCCGCTATCATCGGCAAGCGGCAATGGATGAACGTGCCCGTCGCCGACATCATCGGCCGCCTCAAGGGCGACATCAACTATGGCAATGGCCGCGTCGCCAACGGCACCGATCTCTCCATGAAGTTCTGGAAGGGCGGCGTCTCCTATCCGTTCAAGAGCCATGATGCGTGGTTCCTTGCCGAGAACATCCGCTGGGGCAAGTTCGCGCCGACCACCGACATCAACGCGCTGGTCGACCAGGTCAACCGCGAGGATCTGTGGCGCGAGGCGGCCAAGGATCTCGGCGTCGCGGCAGCCGACGTTCCGGCGTCGTCGTCGCGGGGCGTCGAGACCTTCTTCGACGGCAAGATTTTCGATCCGGCCAACCCGTCCGCCTATCTCGACAGCCTGAAGATCAAGGCATCAGCGTAGCCTGATCGCAAGCGGTGCATGCGCCGCTTGCGATCACTACCTGCCCCAAGGAGTTTTCCCCAGACATGTCGATCCAGACTATCGAGGACACCAAGGTGAAGGCCTTTCCCGCCAAGCCGGCGGAGGTCATCGCCTTCACTGCCAAGGCACGGCGCCGCTTCGAGCCGCTCGCCATCGCCGGCAAACTGGCGAGCGCGCTGGTGCCGCCCATCATCGTCATCGCGCTGATGCTGGTCGTCTGGCAGATCGCCTGTTCGTCGCCGACATCGAGCCTGCCGCCGCCGACCCAGGTGTGGAAAGAGGCCTACGACCTGATAGCGCATCCGTTCTTCGACAATGGCCCGCAGGATATAGGTCTGGCCTGGCGCGTGCTGATCTCGCTGCAGCGCGTCGCCGTCGGCTTCGGCCTGGCGGCGGTCGTCGGCGTCGCGCTCGGTGCGCTGGTCGGCCAGTCGATCTGGGCGATGCGCGGCCTCGACCCGGTGTTCCAGATCCTGCGCACGGTGCCGCCGCTGGCCTGGCTGCCGCTGTCGCTGGCGGCGTTCCGTGATTCCAGCCCGTCGGCGATCTTCGTCATCTTCATCACCTCGATCTGGCCAATCATCATCAACACCGCGGTCGGCGTGCGCAACATTCCCGAGGACTACCGCAACGTCTCGCGCATCCTGCGGCTCAACCAGTTCGAATTCTTCGTCAAGATCATGGTGCCGGCCGCCGCGCCTTACATCTTCACCGGCTTGAGGATCGGCATCGGCCTGTCCTGGCTCGCCATCGTCGCCGCTGAAATGCTGACTGGCGGCGTCGGCATCGGCTTCTTCATCTGGGATGCGTGGAACTCGTCGCGGCTGCCCGACATCATCGTCGCGCTCGCCTATATCGGCGTCACCGGCTTCTGCCTCGACCGGCTGGTCGCGGCGGTCGGCGCCTTCGTCACCCGCGGCACAACGGCAAAGTGAGGAGAGGGGCGATGACGGCCTATCTGAAGCTCGACCATATCGACAAATCCTTCACGCGTGGTGCCCAGGTCAGCGAGGTGTTGAAGGACATCAGGCTGACCATCGACAAGGGCGAATTCGTCTCCATCATCGGCCATTCCGGCTGCGGCAAGTCGACCCTGCTCAATCTGATCGCCGGGCTGACCAAGGTGTCGGCCGGCGCCGTGCTGCTCGAGGACAAGGAGGTCGACAGCCCTGGACCGGAACGCGCCGTGGTGTTCCAGAACCACTCGCTGCTGCCGTGGCTGACCGTCTACGAAAACATCAACCTGGCGGTGTCGAAGGTCTTCGGCCGTTCGAAGAGCAAAGTCGAGCGGCATGACTGGATCATGCGCAATCTCGACCTCGTGCAGATGGCGCATGCCAAGGACAAGCGCCCGGCGGAAATCTCCGGGGGCATGAAGCAGCGCGTCGGCATCGCCCGGGCGCTGGCGATGGAGCCGAAGATCCTGCTGCTCGACGAGCCGTTCGGCGCGCTCGATGCGCTGACGCGGGCCCATCTGCAGGACGCGGTGATGGACATCCATTCCAGGCTCGGCTCAACGACGATCATGATCACCCATGACGTCGACGAGGCGGTGCTGCTCTCCGACCGCATCGTCATGATGACCAATGGCCCGGCGGCGACCATCGGCGAAGTGCTTGCCGTGCCGCTGGCGCGGCCGCGCCGGCGCGTCGAACTCTCTTCCGACCGGACCTTCCTGCGCTGCCGCGAGGCGGTTCTGAAGTTCCTCTACGAACGCCACCGCTTCGTCGAAGCCGCGGAGTAGCACCATGAGCGAAAGACTTGTCATCATCGGCAATGGCATGGCCCCCGGGCGCATGCTGGAGCACCTGCTGGAACAGGCTCCGGGCCGCTACACCGTCACTATCTTCAACGCCGAGCCGCGCGTCAATTACGACCGCATCATGCTGTCGCCGGTGCTGTCGGGCGAGAAGGCCTATGAGGAGATCATCATCCATGGCGACGGCTGGTACATCGCCAACAACATCACCCTCTACAAGGGCCACAAGATCGTTGCCATCGACCGGACGGCGAAGACCGTCACCTCCGATCATGGCGTCACCGAGCCCTACGACAAGCTCGTCATCGCCACCGGCTCGGTACCGTTCATCATTCCGGTGCCGGGCCATGACCTGCCGGGGGTGCTGACCTATCGCGATCTCGATGACGTGCAGGCGATGATGCTCGCTGCCCAGTCGCGGGCGAAGGCGGTGGTCATCGGCGGCGGCCTGCTGGGTCTGGAAGCGGCGGCGGGCCTCAACGCGCAAGGCATGGACGTCACCGTGCTGCATGTCATGCCGACCTTGATGGAGCGCCAGCTCGATCCGGCCGCCGGCTATCTCTTGCAGCGTGCGGTGGAGCAGCGCGGCATCAAGGTCATCACCAAGGCCAACACCCAGGCGATCACCGGCAACGGCAAGGTCGGGCAGGTGGAACTTGCTGACGGCACCATTATCCCAGCAACGCTTGTGGTGATGGCCGTCGGCATCAGGCCGAATTCGGCGCTGGCCAAACAGGCCGGCATCGCCGTTAACAGGGGCATCGTCGTCGATGCCGGCATGCGCAGCAACGATCCCGACATCTACGCGCTCGGCGAATGTGCCGAGGTCAACGGCCAGGTCTATGGCCTCGTCGCGCCGCTCTACGAGATGGCGCGCGTCACAGCCAGCCAGCTTGCCGGCAACGAAGCGGCGGCCTTCGTCCATATGGACACGCCGACCAAGCTCAAGGTCACCGGCATCGACCTGTTCTCGCTCGGCGACTTCGCCGAGGGCGAGGACCGCCAGGAGATCGTGCTGCGCGATGCGGCGGCCGGCGTCTACAAGCGACTTGTGCTGAAGGACGACCGCATCATCGGCACCGTGCTCTATGGCGAGACGGCGGACGGCGCCTGGTTCAACGATCTCAAGAAAAAGCAGACCGACATATCCGAGATGCGCGATACGCTCATCTTCGGCCAGTCCTACCAGGGGGGTGCCCCGCTGGACCCTATGGCGGCCGTTGCAGCCTTGCCGGATGATGCGGAGATCTGCGGCTGCAACGGCGTTTGCAAGGGGAAGATCACCGGCGCGATCACGGCCAAGGGCCTGACCTCGCTCGACGACGTGCGCGCCCACACCAAGGCCTCGGCCTCCTGCGGCTCCTGCACCGGGCTGGTCGAGAAGCTGATGGTGCTGACCATCGGCGACAAATACAATCCAGCGGCGGTGCAGCCGATGTGCGGCTGCACGACGCTCGGTCATGACGAGGTCCGCCGGCTGATCATCGCCAAGCGCCTGAAGACCATTCCCGCCGTCATGCAGGAACTGGAATGGACGACCTCCTGCGGCTGTGCCAAATGCCGGCCGGCGCTCAATTACTATCTCGTCTGCGACTGGCCGGACGACTACGCCGACGACTACCAGTCGCGCTTCATCAACGAGCGCGTCCACGCCAACATCCAGAAGGATGGCACCTATTCGGTGGTGCCGCGCATGTGGGGCGGGGTGACCAATGCCGCTGAACTGCGCGCCATCGCCGACGTTGTCGACAAGTTTGAAATCCCGATGGTCAAGGTCACCGGCGGCCAGCGCATCGACATGCTCGGCATCCGCAAGGAAGACCTGCCGGCGGTGTGGGCCGATCTCGGCCAGGCCGGCTTCGTCTCCGGCCACGCCTATGCCAAGGGGTTGCGCACGGTGAAGACCTGCGTCGGCTCGGACTGGTGCCGCTTCGGCACGCAGGATTCGACGGGCCTCGGCATCCGCATCGAAAAATTCATGTGGGGCTCGTGGACGCCGGCCAAGGTCAAGATGGCGGTGTCGGGTTGCCCCAGGAATTGCGCCGAGGCGACCTGCAAGGATGTCGGCGTGATCTGCGTCGACTCCGGTTACGAGATCCATTTTGCCGGCGCGGCCGGCCTCGACATCAAGGGCACCGAAGTACTCGGCCTGGTCAGAACCGAGGACGAGGCGCTGGAGCATATCGTGGCGCTGACGCAGATGTACCGCGAGCAGGGCCGCTACCTCGAGCGCATCTACAAATGGGCCAAGCGCATCGGCATCCCCGAGATCAAGCGCCAGATCATGGACGATGGCGACAAGCGCAAGGCCTATTACGAGCGCTTCGTCTTCAGCCAGAAATTCGCCCAGGTCGACCCGTGGTCCGAACGCGTTTCCGGCAAGGACAAGCACGAATTCCGGCCAATGGCCTCGGTCGGTTTTGCGCAGGCGGCGGAGTGAGCGTGATGAACTGGATATCGATAGGCTCTCTCTCCGACATCCCTCGCCGCGGCGCGCGCTGCGTCGCCACGCCGGAAGGAAAAATCGCGGTCTTCCGCACCCAGGACGATCAGGTCTACGCTATCGACGATCATTGCCCGCACAGAGGCGGACCGCTCAGCCAGGGCATCGTGCACGGCACGGCGGTGACCTGTCCCTTGCACAATTGGGTGATTTCGCTGGAAACGGGCAAGGCGCTCGGCGCCGACGAGGGCGCGGTGCGCACCATTCCGGTGCGGATCGAAGGCGAGCATCTGTTCATTGCGCTGGAAGCGCTGGCCAGCCGCGCGGCCTGACCCCATGGAGATCGATGAAGCGCGCGAGGTGAGGACCACCTGCCCCTATTGCGGGGTGGGCTGCGGCGTGCTGGCGAAGGTCGCCGCGGACGGGCAAGTGTCCGTGCGCGGCGACCCCGACCACCCGGCCAATTTCGGCCGGCTCTGCTCCAAGGGCTCGGCACTGGCCGAGACCATCGATCTCGACGGCAGGCTGCTTCATCCGGAGATCCACGGCCGCCGCGCCGGCTGGGACGAGGCGCTCGACCTCGTCGCCTCGACCTTCTCGCAAACCATCGCCGAGCACGGGCCCGATGCGGTCGCCTTCTATGTCTCCGGCCAGTTGCTGACCGAGGACTACTACGTCGCCAACAAGCTGATGAAGGGCTTTGTGGGCTCCGCCAACATCGACACCAATTCGCGCCTGTGCATGGCCTCTTCGGTCGCCGGCCACCGCCGCGCTTTCGGCTCCGACACCGTGCCCGGAACCTATGACGATCTGGAGCTTGCCGACCTGATCGTGCTGGTCGGCTCCAATCTCGCCTGGTGCCATCCGGTGCTCTACCAGCGCATCGCGGCTGCCCGGGAAAAGCGGCCGGAGATGAAGATCGTTCTGGTCGACCCGCGTCGCACCATGACCGCTGACATTGCTGATATGCATCTGGCGATCGCGCCGGATGGCGACGTCGCTTTGTTCACCGGGCTGCTCGCCTACCTCGGCCAGCACAATGCACTCGACCGAACCTACATCACGACGCACACGACGGGCTTCGGGCAAGCGCTTTTCGCCGCCTCCGTGCTCGACCTGGCCGGCCTCGCCGCTGCCACGGGCCTGAGCGAGGACGAGCTTGGCCGGTTCTACAGCCTGTTCGCGGCGACCTCCAAGACGGTAACCGTCTACAGCCAGGGGGTGAACCAGTCGTCTTCGGGCACCGACAAGGTCAACGCCATCATCAACTGTCATCTCGCCACCGGCCGCATCGGCAAGCCCGGCGCAGGGCCGTTTTCGGTGACCGGCCAGCCCAACGCCATGGGCGGGCGCGAGGTCGGCGGCATGGCCAACATGCTGGCCGCCCATATGGAGATCGAAAACCCCGAGCATCGCGACCGCGTGCAGCGCTTCTGGAACGCGCCGGCCGTTGCCGGAAAGCCCGGCCTGAAGGCAGTCGAGATGTTCAAGGCGGTTGCCGACGGGCACATCAAAGCGCTGTGGATCATGGCCACCAACCCGGTCGATTCGATGCCGGACGCCGATGCCGTCGAAGCGGCGATCAAGGCGTGCCCGTTCGTGGTGGTGTCGGACGTGCTGGCCCGGACCGATACCGTCCGCCACGCCCATGTCCGGCTGCCCGCCGCCGCCTGGGGCGAGAAGGATGGCACCGTCACCAATTCCGAACGCCGTGTGTCGCGCCAGCGCGCGTTTTTGCGCGTGCCCGGAGATGCGCTGCCTGACTGGCGGATTATTGCCGAGGTGGGCAAACGGATGGGGTTTGGTGAGGCGTTTTCCTACGCGTCGCCGGCGGAGGTGTTTGCCGAGCATGCCGCGCTGTCGGGTTTCGAGAATGATGGTGCGCGGGATTTCGACATCGGGGCTTATGCCGGGGTTGATGCGGAGGGATATGAGGCGCTTGAGCCGTTCCAATGGCCAGCGCCGAGCCAAGGCGCCCCCCTCTGGCCTGCCGGCGATCTCCCCCTCAAGGGGGGAGATCGGCTGTCATGGCCGTCCTCGCCAATTCACAACGTCGCAAAGCGAAAGCAGTCGGCGAAGCTGCCAATCTCCCCCCTTGAGGGGGAGATGGCCGGCAGGCCAGAGGGGGGCGCTCAAGCTGGAGGTTGGCCAGAAGGGGTCGGCACGACTGGGCTCCAGGCTCGCTTCTTCGCCAACGGCAACTTCTTCACACCCGACCGCAAGGCGCGCTTCATCGCCATCCGTCCCACCACGGAAATCCGCACCAGCCCCGATTATCCGCTGATCCTCAACACCGGCCGCATCCGCGACCATTGGCACACCATGACGCGGACGGGGAAAAGCCCGCGGCTTTCGCAGCACATCGCCGAGCCCTTCGTCGAAATCCACCCGGCGGATGCGCAGCGCTTCGGCATCGGTGACGCCGACATAGCGCGCGTTTCCAGCCCGCGCGGTGATGTGCTGGTGCGCGCGCTGGTGACGGCGCGCCAGCGCCAGGGCAGCCTGTTTGCGCCGATGCACTGGACCGATCAGTTCTCGGCAAAGGGCCGGCTCGACACGCTGACCGCGCCGCTGACCGATCCCATTTCCGGTCAGCCGGCGCTGAAACATGTCGCCGCCCGTATCGAGAAATTCGCGGCCAAGGCCTTCGGCTTCGCGGTGACGCGGCGCAGGCCTGAGCCCGATACCGCGGCCTACTGGGCCGTGGCCAAATGCAAGGGCGGCTGGCGGGTCGAGCTTGCCTTTGCCGAAGACGACATCGACTGGGCCGGCTTTGCCGGATCACTGTTCGGCGCGCCAGTGGGCGCCGAAATCCTCGCCTATCATGACCGCGACGCCGGCCAGCATCGCATCGCCGCCTTCGACGGCGACCAACTGTCCGGGGCCTTGTTCGTCGCGCCCGGCCCGGTCGCCGTGTCGCGCGGCTGGGCGGCGGAACAGTTGAGTGTCGATCATGTCGACCGGCGCGACAGGCTGGCGATCGTGGCCGGGCGGCCGGGCGGGGTCGACGTCGATCGCGGCGCCATCGTCTGCTCCTGTTTCGGCGTCGGCGCCAACCAGATCGCGGAAGCGGTACGCCGCGGCTGCGGCAGTGTCGCGGCAATCGGCACGGCCCTGCATGCCGGCACGAATTGCGGCTCCTGCCGTGCCGAGATCAGGGTCATCATCGACGCACAGAGCCTCCAGGCGGCCGAGTGATTGTCATGACCAAAGGGGCCTGCGCGACGGTGCTGGTTGGGCTATGGTGGCTCAGGCGTGCTACGTCGCGCACGAATCATCCTCAGTCAGGGTCATCCAATGGCAAATCCTCCGCGCCGACCGACAAATCCGATGGCGGCCGCCGAGGCGGCTTTCAAGCCGGTGAAGAAGCCGGCTGCCCCGGTCCGAGAGCCCACGGCCGCTCCAGGCGTCAGGGAGCTTGTTTCGATCCGAATCGACCGCGCCGTGCTGGACCATTTCCAGGAGGATGGACCCGGCTGGCAGGACCGCATCAACGACGCCTTGCGGCGTGTGATAGAAGGCAAGCCGATCGTTACCGGGGGTGATCGTTCAGACGACGAGTAGCGGCTGTTCCAGCCGGCTCACGCTTCGAAGTGCAGGATGTAGAGCTTCCGCGTCTTCTCGTGGATCGTCCATTCGCCTTTCCAGCCTTTCGGCAGCACCAGCATTTCGCCCGGACCAACGTCCTCGCTGCGGCCATCGGGACCATGCAGCGAGACCCGGCCTGACACGATGTGGCAGGTTTCGGAATTGGTCTCGCGCGAGGCCGTGAAGCGGCCCGGCGTGCACTCCCAGACGCCGACTTCCAGTGCGCCATCCGGCGAGGTCCACAGCGTCGTCGAGGCTTCGAACTGATCGCCGCTGATCGAGGTCGGCTTGGGCTCAGCCTCGCCGAGGTCGATGGAGGCGAGGTGGGCGAAGGTCTGGAAGTCGGTCATGGTAGTCTCTCAATGTCCTGTGATGCGGTCGGCGATCGCGGCCAGTTTCGACGTGTGCTGGAGGCCGGCTTCCTCGCGCTCATCGGCAACGCGATAGAGCTGATACATCGAGTGGACGCCGAGCCAGCGCATTGGCTCGGGTTCCCATTTGCTGACCTTTCGGTTGACCCAGGGCAGGCGGGTCAATTCGGTGTCGCGGCGCAGGATGAGATCGCGCAGCGTTCGGCCTGAAAGGTTGGAACTCGAGACGCCGAGCCCGACATAGCCGCCGGCCCAGCCGATGCCGGTTTGCGGATCGAGCCCTGCCGTCGTGCACCAGTCGCGCGGCACGCCCAGCACGCCGCACCAGGCGTGGTCGATGCGAAGCTTCGCAGTCTGCGGCAGCAGCCGTGTGAGGATCGCGTGCAGGCTTTCGATCGTGGCCTGCTGCGTTTGGCCGCGCACATCCGTTTGCGAGCCGTAACGATAGGGTACGCCGCGTCCGCCCATGGTGATGCGGCCTTCCCTGGTGCGCTGCGCATAGCAATAGGCGTGCGCGGAGTCGCCCAGAAGCTCATGGCCCTCCCAGCCGATCTCGTCCCACAGTGATTGCGGCAGCGGCTCGGTGATGATCTGCGCGCTGTTGAGCGGCAGCC
This sequence comes from Mesorhizobium sp. M7A.F.Ca.CA.001.04.2.1, assembly GCF_003998485.1. Lineage (NCBI taxonomy): Bacteria > Pseudomonadati > Pseudomonadota > Alphaproteobacteria > Hyphomicrobiales > Phyllobacteriaceae > Mesorhizobium > Mesorhizobium sp. M7A.F.Ca.CA.001.04.2.1. The sequence continues at coordinate 17,608 of NZ_RZQT01000002.1, read as the reverse complement.
AGAGCCGTTCATTGCCTGGTATGCCGGCCGTGAACCCTTCCGTGGCACGGATGATGATCGGCGCGCGCACGGTGCCGCGGTTCGTCGTGACCTTGCCCTTCTCGATGCCGGTCACGGTTGTCTGCTCGTAGATCGGCACACCGAGCCGCTCGACGGCTTCGGACAGGCCGCGCACCAGCTTGGCCGGCTGCACACGCGCGGTGCCGTGGTGGATATAACCGCCAAGCACATTCCTGATGTTGATGCGGGCCTTGGCCTCTGCCTGGCCGATCAGGCTGACACGCTCGCTCGGCACGCTCCAGCCGATCGCATCGGCATAGGCGGCGTTGATCCGTTCGAGCTGCGGCGGGTTGGTCGCCACCGTCAGATTGTCGACGCGGCGGATGTCGGCATCGATGCCTTCGGCTTCGGTCACCTTGATCACTTCGTCGACCGTGCCATGCATGGCCGTTTCCATGTCGATGACAGCGCCGCGCGTCGAGGTCTGCAGATATTTCTCGCGCGACCAGCTGAAGCCGCCGGACAGCCAGCCGCCATTGCGGCCCGACGCGCCGAAGCCGGCGAACTCCCGCTCGACGATGGCGATGCGGATCGATGGATCGGCCTTCTTCAGGTAATAAGCGGTCCACAGGCCGGTGTAGCCGGCGCCGACGATGCAGACATCGGCTTCGAGATCGCCCGGAAGCGGCGCGCGATAGGGCGGCAGGCCGATGTCGGCATACCAGAACGAGACGTTGCCGTTGACTTTGGCGTCCATGTCTAAAAATCCTGCGGGGAAAAGAGCGGTCAGGTCATCGTCATGTCGGCGCGGTCGTCGTCGGCAAGAAGTTTTGCATCGACGACCGACCAGCGCAGATCGACCGTGTCACCAATCGAGAACGGTGTGGCTTCCAGCGACGCGCGTACGATGGCGACCGAGCCGTCGCGCAACGTCACCTGGTATTTCGAGCCGGAGCCCAGATAGATCGCCTCGCTGACTTGACCGGTGAGGCTGTTCTGCCCGGCGGCGGGAGGCGTGTTGGTGCCGGCAAGCGAAAGCTTCTCCGGCCGCAGCAGGACCACCGGTTTGCTGCCGCTGGCGAGCTTGCCGTTGGCCACGATCTTCTGGCCGGCGATCGTCAGGCTGGTTTCGTTTCCGGACGTCAGGGCGGTGCCACGCAAACTGGTCGATTCGCCGATGAACTTGGCCACGAACAGGGTCGTCGGCTCGTCGTAGAGCTGGCGGCCGGTTCCGACCTGTTCGATGCGGCCCTGATTGAAGACGGCGATGCGGTCGGACAGGACCAGCGCTTCTTCTTGGTCGTGCGTCACATAGACGAAGGTGGTGCCGAGTTCGCGGTGGATGCGCTTGATCTCCAGCTGCAGCCATTCGCGCAGTTTCTTGTCGAGCGCGCCGAGCGGTTCGTCCATCAACAGCAGCGGCGGATCGAAGACGATGGCGCGCGCCAGCGCCACGCGCTGCTGCTGGCCGCCGGAAAGTTCGGAGGGATAGCGATGCGCGAAGTCGGCCATCTTGACCATGTCCAGCGCGCGCACGACGAGACGGTCGCGCGCCTGCTTGTCCATGCCGCGCAAGGTGAGGGGATAGGCGACGTTCTTGCCGACCGTCATATGCGGAAACAGCGCGTAGTGCTGGAAGACAACGCCGATGTTGCGCTTGTGCGCCGGCAGGGCGACGATGCTTTTGCCGCCAACGGCGAGGTCGCCGGAGGTGAGGTCGGTGAAGCCCGCCACGACGTTGAGCGTCGTGGTCTTGCCCGAGCCGCTGGGGCCGAGCAGCGTCATGAACTCGCCCGGCTCGATATGCAGGCTGACATCGTCGAGTGCGGTGAAATTGCCGTAGCGCTTGGTTGCGCCCTTGATGTCGATGGCCGCGCCGCGTTTCCTCGCAGTCATCTCAACTCCTCGTCGATTTCGAGCTGATGATCAGCCCGGCGCTGATGATCAGCGTCGTGGCAATGAAGATGATGGTTCCGACGGCCGTCACCGTCGGATCGGCGTCGCGGGTGATGCTGGTGAAGATCTGCACCGGCAAGGTCTTCAGGTAGGGACTGGTGATGAACAGCGCGACGATGATCTCATCGAAGGAGGTGACGAAGGCAAACAAAAGCCCGGACAGGATGCCGGGCGCGATCAGCGGCAAGGTCACGGTGCGGAATGTGGTGAAGCGGTTGGCGCCGAGGCTTGCCGCCGCCGTCTCCAGCCGCGCGTCGAAGACTTCGAGGCTTGCCGACACGGCGATGATGACGAAGGGGATCGCCAGCATCGTATGTGCGATGACGAAGCCGGTGGTGGTGCCGACGAGCTGGTAATCAAGGTAAACGGCATAGATGCCGATCGCCAGCACCACGCCGGGCACGATCATCGGCGTGATCAGGATGGCGCGCAGCAGGCCGGCGCCGGAATGTTTCATGCGGCTGAGGCCGAGCGACGCCAGCGTGCCGATCAGCGTGGCGGCGACGGCGACGAGGCCCGCGACCCTCAGCGAATTGAAGAAGCTCGATAGCCAATCCGGGTTGGTGAAGAAATTCGCGTACCACTGCCATGAGAAGCCGGAGGGCGGGAAGGCAAGCGACTTCTTCTCGTTGAACGACATCGGGATGATGACCAGCGTCGGCATCACCAGCCAGACGGCGACCAGCAGGCAGAACAGGCCGAGCAGAAGGCGGGATGGTGCCAGCCTCATGATCTGGACGCCTGCTTGTGGCGCTGGCGCATCAGCGGGGCGGCGAGCGCCAGAAGCACGAAGGTCGCGACCAGCAGCACGACGCCCATGGCGCCGCCGCGGCCCCAGTTGAGCAGGCTGAGCACCTGGCTCTGCACCAGCGTCGACAGCATGGTGCTGCGCGGGCCGCCGAGCAGGGCAGGCGTGATGTAGAAGCCGAGCGACAGGATGAAGACGATGATGGCGCCGGCGAAAACGCCGGGAAGCGACAGCGGCAGATAGATTTGCAGGAAGGCGCGTGCCGGGCGCGCACCAAGGCTGCGCGCCGCCTGCACGAGGCGCAGATCGATGCCGCGCATGACCGAATAGAGCGGCAGGATCATGAACGGCAGCAGCACCTGCGCCATGCCGATGACGACGCCGGTCTGCGTGCGGATCAGCTTCACGCCGTCAAAGCCGAGCAGCCTGATGACCGAATTGATGATGCCGGAATCCTGCAGCAGGATGACCCAGGCCAGGGTGCGCACCACGCCGCTGACCCAGAACGGCACCAAAACGCACAGGATGAGGACCAGCCGCAGGCGCGGTCCGACCGCCGTCATGAGATAGGCATAGGGGTAGGTGGCGATGACGCAAACGATGGTGACCCAGGCTGCGATGGAAAAGGTGCGCCACAGGACGGTGACGTTCACCGGGGTGGAAAAGAACCAGACATAGTTCTGCAAGCCCCAAGATGGGTCCGAGAAGCTGCGCAGCGTGACGGTCAGCAAGGGATAGCCCATCGCGGCGATGAGCAAAGCCAAGGCGGGCATCGCCAGCAGCGAAGGATAGGCAGCAAGGTGCGGGCGCCGCTGCGGCGCCCGCACGGCACCTGGCGGCCGAGGATGATCACCCCCGGCCGTCGGCGTATGCGATGTCTGGCTCACGCCGTCACCTTAGCGGTAGCCGGCTCAGTTGCCGGCCATCAGCGCTGTCCACTTGTCGGACGCGGCGGCGAAGTTGGCGACCCAGAACTTGATGTTCTGCTGATAGCCGAGCTTGGCGTGGTCCGGCGTGTTGGTCAGAAAGGCGGCGACGGATGCGTCGACCTTCGGCTGTGCCTCGTTGTTGATCGGCGAGTAGGAGGTCTGCTCGGTCAGGATCTCCTGCGACTTCTTGCCGAGATAGGCGTTGATCAGCGCGTAGGAAGCGTCGGTGTCCTTGGCGCCGACCGGGATGGTCAGCTGGTCCATGACGACCAGCCAGTCCTTCCACACCGGCGTGTAGGCAGCGCCGTTCTTGACCGCCGTCATGGCGCGGCCGGTCCACATGATGATCATGTCGGCCTCGCCGGATTCGGCGAGCTGCTGGGATTCTGCGCCCGTCTTCCAGAAGATCGTGTCGGGACCGATCGCCTTGATCTTGGCGATGCCCTTGTCGATGTCGGCCGGCGTCATGGCGTCGACCTTGCCGCCGTCTGCCAGGATGGCCTGTTCGATCAGGCCGCCGAGCGGGCTGCCGCTGCCGTCGATGGCGCGGGTGCCGGGAAATTTCGCGGTGTCGAAGAAGTCCTTCCAGTCCTTCGGCGGATTGTCCTTATACGTGTCGTTCTTGTACATCAGGACCATGCCGTAGTTCATCGCCGGCACGCTGCACTCGCCGACCTGTCCGGGCGGGATGTGCGAGATGTCGAGCTTGGTCAAATCCAGCTTCTGGAACAGTTTTCCGCAATGCACGAAGGGCGGAAAATCGTCCGTATCGACGACATCCCAGGTCACATTGCCTGATTCGACCTGCGCCTGGAGCTTGGCGATTTCGGTCGGCCCATCATTCAAAAGCTTGACGCCGCTCTTGTCGACGAATTCCTTGAGGGCGGCGACCTGGCCGTCCTGGTAGATGCCGCCATAGGAGACGAAGGTCAGCGTCTTTCCCTTCAGCGAGCCGTCCACCACGGTCCCGGCCGGCGGCGCGTTCTGCGCGTGAGCGGCGGCCGCAAGCAAGGCCAGTGCGGCGGCGCCGACGAACCCGGCCAATCTTGATCTGCTTCCCATTTTCTAACCCTCCGATGGCTCGCTGTTTGATTTTGGTAGGCCGGGCGCGAGCGTTTTCCGGGCTACATATTGGTCGAGGTCGACGGCGCCGCTGGTCGGCGGCGCAATGATCCACAGCACTTCGGCCACCGTATCGCCGACATTGATCGTCCGGTGGGGCGTCGAGGTCGAATATTCGATGCTATCGCCCTCTTCGAGGGTGAAGCTCTCCTCGCCGAGCGTCAGTTGCACGCGTCCGCGCAGCACGAGGAACATCTCGCTCGCGTTGCCGTGCGTGTAGGGCACGTCGCCGGTCGAGCCGCCGACGGCGAACTCGCCGCAATAGACTTCCATCTCGCGGATCGGCCGGCGCGACAGCAGCGTCTTGCGGTAGCCTTCGCTGGTCGGCAGCGCCGGCCGCTCGCTGCGTGTCAGCACCGCGTGCGGCGACACTTCGCATTCGTCGAAAAGATCGGCGAGGCTGATGCCGAGTGCATTGGCAATCAGCATCAGCGTGCTGGTGTTGGCGCCGGAAAGGCCGCGCTCGAGCTGGCTCAGGAAACTGGCGGTGGTGCCGATCATGTCGCCGAGCTGGCGCAGCGTCAGGCGCCGCGTCGTGCGATAGGCCTTGATCCGATCGCCCAATACCGTCGAGCGGCGGGCTTCGGCGCTGGTCGCGGCATTGTCGTTGAGTGCGTGATCCGCAGCGATTTTCATGGCGATCTCAGGGTTCACTTAACATGCTATTAAGTGGGGCGTCCTGGCAAGCGGATTCGCCTGGTCACCTGAAAATCATCGATGGACCTGCAGAGGGGCATGATCGGCCGACCGGCAACCCGGTTCAGCTCGATCACTGGATCATGAAGCGCGAACTGAATGGCAGGCTTGCCGCGCCGACGGCCTTCGGGCTGATGGTGACGCGCGCCGGCAGCGCTTCGATGCCGGGGAATTCCCGGCCGATGTCGTCGCACAAGGCCTCGGCAATCTTTTGCGGCGCATAGCTGGACAGGACGACCGTCCTGAACTCGACAAACTGGGTCAGCGCGGAGATCGACGCTTTCAAGCGGTCGGAACACTCGCCCAGCCATGCGCTGTAGGCCTCGCCCAGATCGGGCCACTCAGGGCTGCTGCTCCAGATGATTTCGGACGGGCGCCCGCGCATGGCCAATTCGCTCTCCAGGCGCATCAGGCCGTGATCGAAGCTGGCGCTGGAGTTTCCCTTGTAGATCTGGTGGTTGAGGATGAGCCTGCTCTGCAGCCGTGCTCCGAGATAGAAGAACAGATAATCGTTGAGCGGCTTTGCGACTCCGAACATGCTCTCGCCGCCGGCCGCAGCGGTGATGTCGTTCTGCACGAAAACCGGCAGCTTGATCTGTTCCTCGATTTCAGCCTGCAAGGCCTTGAGCGAGGTGCTCGATCCGTTGCGGGTTGCAGCCATCGTGTCGACATCGTCGGGAACCGCCAGGCCGATGCCGGCAACCCGGCTGCGCGCCTCGACCGGCAGGCTGGTCATGGCTTGCCCGATCGCGCCGAACAGATCGCTGCTTTGCGGAAACGGATTGGCTTCATCAGCCGGTAACTGCGTGTGGAAGCGCACCGTGCCGATAAAGTCGATAAGCGCGATGTCGATCCTGCGCCGGCTGAAGCCGACGCCAACCGCATAGGCGCCCTCCGGGTTGAGCGAAAGCGGGATCGTCGGCGGCCCGACGCGGCCGCGCTGCGCCTCGCCCTGCGAGACCAGGCCCTCCTGCTCGAGCGAGCGAACGATGACCGAAGCCGTCTGCGCCGACAGGCCGGTCTTCTCGCCGATTTCCATCCGCGAAATGCCTTCGTTCTGAAGCAGCAGGGATAGCACCAGCCGCTCGTTGTAGCTGCGGACGCTCAATGCATTCAGCCCGCTCGCACGATCGGCGATGCGCAAGGGATTGGGTGGTGCGAATCTCATGTCAGGCAAAGGTCGCCCCGTCGGTAAGAGCGCGTTGCCTGGCGGCGGTATGGTTGCTCATGTCGAGCGGCTCCAGCCGATGGCATCGACCGCGCGGGCGAGCGCGGCGCCCAGCAATCTGTGCGCCTCGGCATCGATGTGAAAGCCGTCCGCCTCGCTGCACGACACCACCGAGCCGGCATCGAAAAAGTGCAGTTCGAGCGAGTCCGCCAGAACCTCGAACTCGAGCGCGAGCAGGCGCGATTTCTCCGGCGCACCGGCGAAGATGGACTTCCATTCCTTGACGTCGTCCTGCATCGGCGGCGGCGCCACGATCATGATTTCGGGCGTGGTGCCGCCCGGACCGGGCGCCAGCTCCTTGATGTCGTAGACGAGGCAGCCGATCCCCATCGCCACTTCCGACGGCGGCTTGTTGAAGCGGATCTTGAGATCGTTGGTGCCGAGCATGATGATGACGAGGTCGAGCGTCGCATGGCTCTGCAGGCAAGGACGAAGATAGGTTCGGCCGTTCTTGTGGGCGCCCTCGATCGGGTCGTCGTGGACGGTGGTGCGGCCGCTCAATCCCTCCTCGATGACATACCAGTCAGGGCCCAGCTGAGAACGCAATATGCCCGGCCAGCGTTCACCCGGACCATAGCGCTCGAGCGGCCCCCTGCCGGGGATCTGGCCGTGCGTGTTGGAGTCGCCGTAGCACAAGACTGATCGCATGTTTTTCCCGCCGGGACAGACTGCGCGCCGAAGCCGGCGAGCGCCATTCATGATGGATAGTGGAGCGGCGAAAGGCAAGCAAGGGAATAGTCATTCAACCTGACTAACTATTGACAGGGCGAATCCGCTGTGCTTCTAAAGTGCCCGGAGGAGTTCTCGACCGTCATCATCGTCCAGCAGAAGTTGGGCTTCGACACGCATGTGTTCGGGGGCGGGAGAATTGCGCGCATCGGTCGGTTTGTGACGGGGGCATGCATTGGGAGAGCGTCTCGTGGCCATACGAATTTGTAGGCCGGAGCAACCACAAGGAGGAGTGTTCAATGTTAGGATTGCTGAAAACCGTCGGCCTGGGGATGCTCGTTGCGTCCACGCTTGCCGTGACGTCCCTGGCGCATGCGCAAGACGTCAAGCTGATGGACGGCGTGGCGCCGCGCCCCGACGACACGCGCATGACCGCCGCCGGTGCGTTCAAGAAGGACCCGCCTTGGGTCATCGGCATGAGCGACTTCGGTGTCAACGCAAACACCTGGACGGTGCAGGTGGCGCATGAGGCGGAGAACGCCGCGGCCAAGGACAAGCGCATCTCGAAATTCATCCTGCTCGATGCCGGCTTCGACCAGAAGAAGCAGGTGGCCGATATCGAGGACCTGATCGCACAGCATGTCGACGCCATCATCGTTCAACCGGTGACCAGCACGTCGGCCAATGCCAGCATCGCCAAGGCGGTCGCCGCCGGCATCCCGGTCATCCTTCACACAGGGCGTATCGATTCCGACGCCTACACCACCGAAATCCAGGGCGGTGCCGAGCACTTCGGCAAGGTCATGGGCGACTGGCTGGTGAAGACCGTCGGCGACAACGGCAAGATCTGGGTCCTGCGTGGCCTGGCCGGTCATCCGGAAGACACCAACCGCTACAACGGCCTCCTGGAATCGCTCAAGGGCACGCATGTGCAGATCATTGCCGAGGAGCATGGCGACTGGCAGTACGACAAGGCCAAGAAACTGTGCGAGACGCTCTATCTGAACAATCCGCAGGTCGACGGCATCTGGTCGTCCGGCGCCGACATGACCCGCGCCTGCGTCGATGTCTTCAAGCAGTTCGGCACACCCATTCCGCCGATTTCGGGCGAGGGCAACAATGGCTATTTCGGCCAGTGGATCACTGACGGATTCAAGTCGATCTCGCCCGAATACAGCCCCGCCCAGGGCGCTGCCGGCGTGCGCGCCGCCGTTGCCCTTCTGGAAGGCAAGCAACTCTACAAGCGCTACGTCTACAATCCCGACGGGTGGGACCAGGACAAGGCCAAAAAATACTATCGCGACGACCTGACCGCCAATGTCTGGTGGCCAAGTGAGCTGCCAGAAGACAAGCTCAAGGAATACTACGGCAAGAAGTGACGGTGCCGTGGCTGGCGGGGAGTGGACAAGCATTTCCCGCACGCCGTTCCATGTGCTGAATCCGTTTCGTTCGAGGGTTTCGTGACCAATCTTATCGAGATGTCCCACATTTCGAAGGCGTTCGGAGGGAGCAAGGCGCTCCATTCCGTTTGCCTCGATCTCAAGGCGGGCAGTGTCCACGCCTTGATGGGCGAGAACGGTGCCGGCAAATCAACGTTGATGAAGATCCTGGCGGGCGTGCATCAGCCCGATTCCGGCGAGATCTTCATGAACGGGGAAAAGCTCGATCTGAAGTCGCCGCGCGCCGCGCTCGATGCCGGCATTTCGACCGTTTTCCAGGAGCATTCGCTGCTGCCCAATCTGTCGATCGCCGAGAACATGTTTCTCGGCCGGGAGCCGACGACCCGGTTCGGCTCGATCGACTATCCCGCGATGAAAAGCCAGACCGCCAGGGCGCTTGGCGAACTCGGCCTCACGCTCGACCCGTCGCAACTCGTTTCCAACCTGACCATCGCCGAGCGGCAATTCGTCGAGATCGCGCATTGCATCCAGGCCGACGCCAGCGTGCTCATCCTCGATGAGCCGACGGCGGCGCTCAACGCAGCCGACGTCGATGTGCTCAACCGCAACATCCGCCGGCTGCGCGATAAGGGAAAGGCCATCGTCTACATCTCGCATCGCATGGAGGAGATCTTCGAGTTGTGCGACACGGTGACGGTGCTGAAGGACGGCGCACTGGTCGGCACAAGAATGGTGTCCGAGATCACCACCGACGAACTCATCGCCATGATGGTCGGACGCGAACTCCAGGACCTTTTTCCCGATCGTACTGATAACAAAGGCGACGAGATACTGCGCGTCGAGAACCTGAGGATCACCGAGACATCGCGGCCGCTGTCGCTGACATTGCACAAGGGCGAGATCGTCGCCCTGGCCGGCCTGGAGGGACAGGGCCAGCAGCGCTTCCTGAGATCGCTGATCGGCCGCTATCATCCCTTCGCCGGAACGATTTCCATCAACGGCAAAGCGCTGAAGATGCCGCTTTCGGCGTCGGCGGGCGTCCGCCATTTGCAGCAGCTGAAGGTCGGCTTCGTTCCCGAGGACCGCAAGGAAGAGGGGCTCTTCCTCGCTTTGCCGATCGCCCACAACATCGCCATCGGATTGCATTCGAGGCGATCCGAACTTGCGCCGGCGCGACCGTATCGAAACGTCATCGCCCGCATGATGGAGGTCATGAACATAAAGGCGGCGGGGCCGACCGCTCCGGTCGGTTCCCTGTCGGGCGGGAACCAGCAAAAGGTGCTGCTCGGCCGGTATCTGGCCGCCGATCTCGATCTTCTCTTGGTGGAAGAGCCGACGCGTGGCGTCGACATCGGCGCCAAGTCCGAGATCTACCATCTGCTGCGCGACTTCACCCGCAAGGGTGGCGCCGTGCTGGTGCTGTCGCGCGAGACGATTGAGCTGATCGGGCTCTGCGACCGCATCTACGTCGTCCATGACGACACGATCGTTGCCGAAATGCCGGCAGCGCAGGCGAGCGAACACAAGATCCTCGACGCGGCCCTGACGGGCGGCTCCACGCGCCAGCATTAGGGGCCTCCATGCATCGTTCGCTTTTCAACATCCTGAGTGGCCGGAACACGCGGCAAGGCCTGTGGGGCCTGCCACTGCTGGTCGCTTTGCTCATTTCGCTGTGGCTGACCGTCGAGACGACGCAGTTCGCGACGGCCGAAAACCTTTTCAACCTGGTTGCCCAGGCGATGCCGCTGATCATCGCGGCGATCGGACAACTCGTCGTCGTGCTCATCGGCGGGCTCGACCTGTCGGTTGGCTCGGTCATCAGCTTCACCACCGCGGTGCTGGCGCTCGACCAGCCGGCGATCGTGCTGATCCCGGCGGTCTTCGTGCTGGCGGCACTCATCGGGCTGATCAACGGCCTGGCGATCACCCGCTTCAACGTCCATCCGATCATCGCGACGCTGTCGACGCAGTACATCGTGCTCGGCATCACGCGCATCCTGCGGCCCGTCTCCGGCGGCACGGTGCCGGAGATCGTCATCGATGCCGTTTCGGGCAGTTTCCTCGGCATTCCCTATCCGGTTTTCTGGGGCATCATCGTGATCCTGGCAGCGTGGAAACTGCTCTACGGGTCCCGCTACGGGCTGCATCTGTTTGCGATCGGCGGCGGCATCGCTTCCGGCGCCGAGAGTGCTGCCCGCAATTTCGGCGTCTCCGACCGCCGCAACATCATCCTCGCCTATGTGATCTGTTCCTGTTTCGCGGCCGTTGCCGGTGTCTTCCTGGCCGGGCGCATCGTGTCGGGCGATCCGAATGTCGGGCTGCTTTTCGAACTCGATACCGTCACCGCCGTGGCGCTTGGAGGCACCCAGCTTTCCGGTGGCATAGGCAGCCTGCACGGCACCGTGATCGGCGCGCTGGTCATGGCGCTGCTGGCCAATGGCATGAACCTCGCCAACGTCTCGCCGTTCGTCCAGACCGCGATCAAGGGCGGCATCCTGCTGGCGGTGGTCGGGCTGCAATCCCGCAAGAAGATGGGGCTCTGAAAGATGGCTGCCGTTCTCGCAAATCCGATCGCCCGGCGCCTGCTGCGCATACCGCCGTCCTATTTTGTCTTCCTCGTGCTGCTGGCCACGCTGTGGATCGCACGGCCGAACATGCTCAACCTCAACATCATGGGTATCTTCGTCAGGCAGATCGTCCCGCTCGGCATCCTGGTTCTGGGGCAGCTCGTCGTCATGCGGGTGAAGTCGATCGACCTTTCCGGCGGCGGCATCATCCTGCTCATCAACTATTTCATTTCGTCGGGCACTTTCCCCGGCGCGTCGATGCCTTTCTTCGTCGTGCTGGCGCTCGCCACCGGCCTCGCCATCGGCCTGTTCAACGGCTTCATGATAGGGAGCCGGCGGGTGTCGGCGGTCATCGTCACGCTGGCGGTCAGCATCATCCTGGTCGGGCTGGTGCAGTTCCTGTCGAGCGGCAATCCGCCCGGCGATGTGCCGAAGCTGTTCAACGACTTCTACAACACGAAATTCCTGTCGGTTCCGACGCCGGTGCTGTTCTGGGTCCTGCTGACCGCTTTGGTGTGGCTGCTGCTGTCGCGGACCGTCTTTGGCCGCTACGTCGCCTCGGTCGGGGAGAATGCCGAAGCCGCGCATTTTTCCGGCGTGCCGGTCCAGCGCACGGTGATCCTTGCGCACACGCTCGCCGGCCTGATCGCGGCGATCGCGGCCCTGGTACAGACCGGTTCGATCGCCGTCGGCAGCGTCCGTGTCGGCCTCGACCTGCCGATCCTGGCGGTCGCGGCAACGATCCTCGGCGGCGTCGTCTTCGGTCGCGGCGACGGTGGCGTCTGGGGACCTTTCTTCGGGGCGTTGTGCTTTGCTCTGCTGTTCGTGGTGATGACGGTGCTCGGCATCGACGAGCCCGGCAAGCTCATCGCGCAGGGCGTCATCATCCTGGGTGCCGCGATCTTCTACGGAGTGCGGGTGCGAAACCCCTGACCTGAGACGGCGAAAAGCAAGCCGACCGGCGTTCGCCGGGACTGACAAATCCACGCGTTCAGACAATTGCAAACAGATGGAGAAACATGGATGTCACCGCCAAAAAACATCATGTGCTACGGCGACTCGCTGACCTGGGGCTGGGTTCCGGTCAAGGAGGGGTCGCCGACCTACCGCTACCCCTATGACCAGCGCTGGACCGGTGTGATGGCGGCGGCGCTGGGAGGGGGCTACCACATCATCGAGGAAGGCCTGAGCGCGCGCACGACCTGTCTCGACGACCCCAACGATCCGCGCCTGAACGGCGCCAATTACCTGCCCTCGGCCATCGCCAGCCATCTGCCGCTGGACCTGGTCATCGTCATGCTCGGCACCAACGACACCAAGTCCTATTTCCGCCGGACGCCTTATGAGATCGCCAATGGAATGGCGAAACTGGTCGGGCAGATCCTGACCAGTGCCGGCGGCATCGGCACCCCTTATCCGGCCCCCAAGGCGCTGGTCATTGCGCCGCCGCCGCTGACCCCGATGCCCGATCCATGGTTCGAGGGCATGTTCGGCGGCGGGCACGAAAAATCCAGGGACCTGGCCAGGCAGTACAAGGCGATGGCGGATTTCATGAAGATCGATTTCCTCAATGCCGGCGATTACCTCACCACGGACGGTGTCGACGGAATTCATTTCACCGCCGCAAACAACGCCGATCTGGGACGCGCCGTCGCCGACAAGGTCAAGTCGATCCTCGAGCCGGGCCAGGTCAGCACCGCCGCTTGAAGCCGCCACGCCCGTCGGCTTGCGGCACACAGGCCCACGGCGCAGGTGTGTCGCAGGTTCCTCCGGCGATGCACATCGATGCGGGGCCGAACGATGCGTTTGGCCCCGCGTTGATATGGCGCCCGGCACCGGCAGATGTGCGTCGATCTAGGGGCTTGGCCTCGGAACATCATCGGCCGATGCTTTGGTTTGACGATCGAAGACGACCGCCAGGCCGTTCTTGACGGCAAGTGAGGCGACCATGTCGTCGAGCTCGCGATCGGGAATGGCGGGTTTGAGGACCTGCCGGATGGCCCGATAGGCCTGCTCGGTCGACACATAGTCATAGCGCTTTTTACGCGCTTCCACATATTGCTCGATGAGAATGCCCAATCGGCGGGCGGCTATGTCATCTGGCTGCTGCAAGGGAGCCTCCTCAAGCGTCGATCGTTTGCAGACCCCTCGGATGTAAAAACCCACGCTGCGAAAGTTAAGGCCTGCGGCTGGTCCGAAGCCAAATAAATACGCTGTGGTCATCGACGATCCGCACGGCAGCCAAGCCAAGCGTCGGTCAAGGCCTTGGGCGAAATAGGGCGGCAGCGATCGGCTCCCAAGCGCGGAGCGATCCGCCCAGACGTGCATTCATAACAGCGCCGACAGAGCGGCCATGAAGTGGTCGTTTTCCGAAGTCGAGCCGATGCTGACACGCACATAGGTGTCAAAGCCCTGCTGCTTCCACGGTTTGACGATGACCCCTTGCCGCAGCAGGCCTTCGACGAAGACGGAGGCATCCTGCCGGCAGTTGAAGAACAGGAAATTGCCTCTGGAGGCGGCGACGTCGAGGCCCTTGCTTGCCAGGAAAGTCTCGACGCGTTTTCTCTCCGCCCTGGCCAGAGCTACGACCCTGGCGAGGTGTTCTTCATCGGCCAGCGCCGCGAATGCTGCGGCCTGGGCCATGCCGTTGGCGTTGAAAGGCGTGCGGACGCGGTCCAGCAGCGCGCGCAGCTCCGGGTCGCCGACGATGCCGAAGCCGATCCGCAATCCGGCCAGGCCGAACGCCTTGGAAAAGGTCCGAAGCACGATCCAGGGCCGGTCGAGCTTTCCCAGATAGGGCAGGGATGACGCATAGTCGTCGCCCTTGGCATATTCGGCATAGGCTTCGTCGATGACGATCAGCGTCTCGTCGCTCGTCGCATCCAGAACCCTCGACAGATCGCCGCCGGAGAGCCAGCTGCCGACCGGGTTCATCGGGTTCGAGAACAGCAGCATGCGCGGCCGTTCGCGCACCGCCTCGACCAGCGCATCGACATTGATGGTCAGATCGTCGTTGACGACAACGCGCTTGACGGTAGCGCCCATCAACGTCGTGTAGTCCTCATGCAGCGGAAACGACGGATAGAGCGTGACGACGGCGTCGCCCGGCCGCAACACGGCGCGGCTGATGACGGAGAGAAGATCTTCGGAACCGTTGCCGAGGATAATCTGGTCCTCGGCGACGGCATATTTGTCGCCGATCGCCTGGCGCAGCTTGCGCCCGGCAGGGTCCGGATAGAGGCGGAACATCTCGGAGCCGGCATGCATCGTCGCGGCGAGGGTCGGGCTGGGCCCGAGCGGGTTTTCGTTCGAGCCCAGTTTGGCGATTCTGGCCGGTGCGTATCGTTTCCGCACCTCGTCAATGGTCAGTCCGGAATTGTAGGGCGACAGGCGGTTGACTTCGGTGCGGACCATATCCGAGGCTTTCGACACGGGCTGGCTCCTCTGCGGTGGATTTCGTCATCCGTACCGCAGCTGAAATGCTTTGTATATGCTTGTATATGTAAGCTGACCTGATAGTCTCTACGCCGAAGCGGAAACCGACACCGACCAGGAGGATCACATGCGCAACGCTTCTCTCTTCGATCTCTCCGGCAGGAAGGCGCTTGTCACCGGCGCCAGCCGTGGCATCGGGCGCAGCATCGCCGAAGCGCTGAGCGCTGCCGGCGCCGACGTCGCGGTCACGGCGCGCAGCCTGGCCGCGCTGGAGCACACGACGGTCGCCATCCGCGCGGCCGGTGGGGTGGCGCATGCCATCGCTCTCGACGTCACCGATGTCGGCCGCTGCCGCGCAGCCACCAACGAGGCTGCCAGCCTGCTTGGTGGTCTCGACATTCTCGTCAACAATGCCGGGATGGAGGAGGTGCGGCCCTCGCTCGATGTCGACGAGGCGCTGTGGGACAGGATCGTCGACACGAATCTGAAGGGAGCGTTCTTCTGCGCCCAGGCCGCCGCGCGGCAGATGCGCGACGCCGGCCGTCCCGGCACCATCATCAACCTGTGCTCGCTGACGTCGGAAGTCGGCATTCCCACCGCGGTGCCGTATGGCTCGTCGAAGTCCGGCCTGCTCGGCATGACGCGGGCGCTTGCGGCCGAGTGGGCGGAGCTTGGCATAAGGGTCAACGCCATCGCGCCGGGCTATTTCAGGACGGCGATGACGGACGTTTTTTACAACAACGAGGCATGGCAGCACTCCATGCTGGCCAAGATCCCGCAGCGGCGTTTCGGTGATCTCTCCGACCTGCATGGCATCGCCGTGTTCCTCGCTTCGGATGCGGCGGCCTACATAACCGGCCAGTCCATTCCGGTCGATGGCGGCTTTCTCGCCTCGATCTGATGAGGCAGGTTTATCTCGGTAGTTTCGACGGGAAGGATGATGGAAAAATCGCTGGCGACCGTCACATAGACATGTATATACTTTTGCCCGAGTGAAGCCTCTCGACGGCTTTGATCCTTGTCCAGGGTCGACCTGTCGGCCCGCAGCATATGGCCGGCCTGCGCCAGCCGTCATTGCGTTCCAAGAGTTCCAGGAGAACGAGCAGCCATGTCCGACATCAGCTTCCACGATTTGTCATCCATCGATGCCGACCAGCGCGCCAGTCTGCTGAAGCGCGCCGAGGCCGATCTGACGGTCTTCGTCGAGAAGGTCCGGCCGATCATCCAGGCCGTCAAGGACGAAGGCGACGCCGCCTTGATCCGCTTCGCCAGGGAACTCGACAAGGCCAATGTCGCCGAGGGCGAGCTGCAGGTGTCGGAAGCCGAGTTCGACGCGGCGTTCGACAAGGTGGAAAAGGACGTCGTCGAGAGCATCCAGTTCGGCATCGACAACATCAGGCATTTCCATGAGGAGCAGAAGCCGGAAACGATGTGGCTCAAGGAAGTCCGGCCGGGCGCCTATGCCGGCGACCGGTACACGCCGATCGCTTCCGTTGCGCTCTACGTGCCGCGCGGCAAGGGTGCTTTCCCATCGGTGACGATGATGACGTCGGTGCCGGCGGTGATTGCCGGCGTGCCGCAGATCGCCATCGTGACGCCGCCGACATCGGATGGTTCGGTGGACGCGGCAACGTTGGTCGCCGCACGCCTCGCCGGCGTCGGAACCGTCTACAAATGCGGCGGCGCTCAGGCAGTTGCCGCCGTCGCCTACGGCACGGAGACGGTGAAGCCCGCGCTCAAGATCGTCGGCCCCGGCAGCCCCTGGGTGGTGGCGGCCAAGAGCGTGCTGTCGTCGGTCATCAACACAGGCCTTCCGGCCGGGCCGTCCGAAGCGATCATCTTTGCCGATGACAGCGTCGACGGCGGGCTTGCTGCGCTCGACCTGTTGATCGAAGCCGAACACGGGCCGGATTCTTCGGCCTATCTGGTGACGCACAGCCGCAAGGTCGCCGAAGCCGCATTGGCTGCAATCCCGGAGCACTGGTCGCGGATGACCGAGCAGCGTGTCGAGTTTTCACGCGCGGTGCTGACCGGCAAGCGCGGTGGCATCGTGCTGACCGCGTCGCTGGAAGACAGCTACCGCTTCATCAACGACTATGCGCCCGAACATCTCGAGATCCTGTCGAAGGAGCCGTTCGCGCATCTCGGGCGCATCACCGAGGCGGCTGAAATCCTGATGGGGCCGCACACGCCGGTGACGCTGGCCAATTTCGTGCTTGGACCCAATGCGGTGCTGCCGACCAGCCGTTGGGCGCGGACCTACGGGCCGCTTTCGGTGACGGATTTCGTCAAGCGCTCGTCGGTCGGCTATGTCACCTCGGTGGCCTATCCGGAACTCGCTCTGCACGCCCGCAGGCTCGCCCGCTACGAGGGCTTCAGCTCGCATGAGAACGCGGTCTCGGAGATCCGCGACCGCTATCTTGCCGGCTGAGCGGAACCGATCGAGATGAAGGCGGCACGACTTTACGGGCCCGGCGATCTGCGCGTCGAGGACATCGCGACGCCGGGCGCGCCGGATGCAGGCTGGGTGAAGCTCAGGGTCGATGCCGCCGGCATCTGCGGTTCGGACCTGCATAATTTCCGCACGGGACAGTGGATAAGCCGGTCGCCTTCGACGGCCGGCCATGAGCTGACCGGCACGGTGACCGCCACCGGCGCGGGCGTCGACGCCTTCGCTATCGGTGACAGGGTTGTCGCCGATTCCCGCTTCTGGTGCGGAGACTGCGCGCAATGCCAAGCCGGCAGGCGTCATCTCTGCGCGTCACTGGGCTTCGTCGGAGAGGTCTGCGACGGCGGTTTTGCCGAACAGGCGGTGCTGCCCGCACGGCTTTTGCATATCATCGATGCCGGGCTCGACG